>DATCEJ010000545.1:0-4014 GCA_036510135.1 Roseiarcus sp.
GCCGTCATGATGTGCGCGAAGTTCCCTTCGAACTTCGCATCCGCCAATGCCGTCTTCGAGATCTCTTCAGCGCCCTTCCTGCCGATATCGACCCGGAGTTCGCGTTTGGCGAATTCATTGGCCTGTTCGGTGCTCATTGGCTTTTGGTCGACGGACGTCACCTTGAAAAAGCTCGCGTTCCCTCTTGAACGTATGAAGTAAATGTCGTCGGGTTTGCGGGCGTCGAGCACCTTCAGCATCTCGGCGGGCATTGTCGCACTGTCCAAGGCCGCCGTTCCGCGGCTGAATTTGATGTTCATCTCGTTCAACTTCGCTTCAACCTGATCAAGCGACTTGAAATTCTTCGTCGCCGCCGCCAGCGCCTCTACGTCCTTTGGTGACGAGAAAGAAATCTGGTCGACCTGGAACAGCTCCCGCTGGTCGAACTGCTTTGGGTGGCCCTGGACGTAGCTGTCGATTTCGTTTTTGGAAACCGCGCTCATTTTGGAAGACAGGTCGCGCTGAACGAAGGCGCCGGCAAGGATCTGCTCGCGCGAGCGCAAGAGATCGAGATGGACAGTCGGTTCGCGATCGAGCTTCGCGGCGACCGCCTGCTGCACCAGGTACTTGCGTTCGACGATGCGCGACAGCGCCGCCTTGACGATCGGGTCAGTGCGCTTATCGGCCGGCACGTTGGCGAGGCGAAGTTCGTTGTCCAGTTCCTGCTGCGTCACGTCATCCGGGCCGACGTGAGCGATGACCTGGCCGACCACGGCCGGCTCCGCTTGCTTCTTGCCGCATCCAGCGAGCAGCATCGCCACCGGCAGCGCGCACGCGATTGCAGCGATGCGCCATCGGCGCCGAGACATTGGCGTTATGTGCAGCAAAACTCTTCTCCTGAATTACAGCGAGACGACGCTTGGACGCGGGACTATCGCGAAATGATGACGAAAGCCCTAGCGGACGAGGAGTTGAGCCCCGCGCCGCCAAGCCTGGGCCTACGCCCGAAACTGCTACCACATCTTTTCCGCCATGAGCACCGGCGAATGTGTCGAGCGGCTCTTATGCACACGATGTAGATGATATTTGGTGCGGCTGCAACGATCCGAGGCATTTCCGCTTCCGCAACGGCGGCTGGCTTGCTCCGTTTGCCTTCGCCCGTGACCTGATCGACCTCCACGCGCCCAAACGCGCCCGCTCGATCACTGCGGGCTGAATCTTATGGGATCCTTACGCTCGGCCCCCGAATTCGCAATCGAACGCTTACGCCGGTCGGCGCTAAGAGCTGCTGCAGCAAGGAGGCGAACATGCTCGATATCGCATTCGTGGCGCTTGGTTTGGCGGCTTTGGCGTTGATAGGCCTCTACGCCCTCGCGCTGCGTCAGCTCTAGGGCCATTCCGATGAGTGAACCGATCATCGGACTGGTCGTCGCCGTCGGGCTCGGCCTCTACCTCCTCTACACGCTGGTCCACCCCGAAAAATTCTAGAACAAAAAAGGTGATGCGATGACGCTCATAGGCTGGGCGCAGATTGCGCTTGTGCTCGCGCTGGTGCTGGGGTGCGCCATACCGCTCAGCAAATTCATTGCGAACGTTTACGCGGGCGAGAGAAACCTGCTCAGCCCGGTCATCGGACCGGTCGAGCGCGCTTTCTATCGCTTGGCCGGGGTGGACTCAGCGCGCGAGCAGGACTGGTTCGCGTACACGCTGGCCGTGCTTGCCTTCTCCATCGCCGGCTTTCTGGTTCTCTATGGAGTCCAAAGGCTGCAAGGCGTGTTGCCGCTGAATCCGCGCGGGTTTGATGCTGTGCCGCCGGATCTCGCCTTCAACACCTCCATCAGCTTCATCACCAACACCAACTGGCAGAACTATGCCGGCGAGACGACGATGAGCCATCTGACCCAGATGCTCGGCCTCACCGTGCACAATTTCGTCTCCGCGGCGACTGGCCTCGCGATGGCCTTTGCGCTGGTGCGTGGCTTTGCGCGCTCCTCGACGACCACGCTCGGCAATTTCTGGGCCGATCTAACCCGGATCACCCTCTACATTCTGCTGCCTATCGCTTTGGTTGGGGCGGTTTTGCTGATCGCGCTCGGCGTGCCGCAGACGCTCGCCGGGTCGGTTGACGCGACGACATTGGAAGGCGCGAAACAAACCATCGCGATCGGGCCGATGGCGAGCCAGGAGATCATCAAGGAGCTCGGGACCAACGGCGGCGGCTTCTTCAACGCCAATTCCGCGCATCCGTTCGAGAACCCGAATGCCTGGACGAACCTGATCGAAATCTGGGCGATTCTCCTCATTCCGATTGCGTCGGTTCTGGCTTTTGGACGCATCGTCGGCGACCTGCGGCAGGGTTGGGCGGTTCTCGCCGCGATGGCGGTCTTCCTGATTGGCGGCATTTTCGTTGCCTATTGGTCCGAAACCGCCGGCAACCCGCTCCTGACCGCCCTCGGCATTGACCCTGCCGCCGGCAATCTCGAAGGCAAAGAGGTCCGCTTCGGCCAGGCGATGTCGGCGTTGTTCACGACCGCGACGAGCGGCACAAGCACGGGCGCCGTCAACACGATGTTCGATTCCCTCACCCCGCTTGGCGGACTGGTCCCGATGTTCAATCTGCTCGCCGGCTGCATTTGGCCGGGCGGCGTCGGCTCCGGCCTCTATGGCTTTCTGGTCGTTGCGATCATCGCCGTGTTCGTCGCCGGGCTGATGGTTGGCCGCACGCCTGAATATCTCGGCAAGAAAATCGAAACGCGCGAGATGAAGCTCGCGATGCTGGCGGTGCTGATCTATCCGCTCGTGGTGCTGGGCTTCGCGGGCGCTTCGGTGCTCCTGCAAACGGCGCTCGACAGCCTGAACAACAGCGGGCCGCACGGCCTCTCGGAGATTCTCTACGCCTATGCGTCCGCCAACGCGAACAATGGCTCGGCCTTCGCCGGCTTGAACGGCAATACGCCCTGGTTCAACTCGACGCTCGGCATTGCGATGCTGCTCGGCCGCTTCGCTTTTGTCGTGCCCGTGCTTGCGTTGGCCGGATCGCTGGCGGCGAAGAAGAAAATTCCGGCTTCAGCCGGCACCTTCCCGACCGACGGGCCGCTGTTCGTTGGCCTGTTGGTCGGCGTGATCATCATTCTCTACCTCCTGCAATATTTCCCGGCGCTGTCGCTGGCGCCGATCGTCGAGCACTTCCTGATGCTCGATGGCAAAACCTTCTGATCGGAGATCGACATGGCTTCGAAAGCCAAGACCCAAGGCATGTTCGACAGCGGCATCATCGCGAGCGCGTCAATCGACGCCTTGCGCAAGCTAAACCCCCGCGCGCTGGCGAAGAACCCGGTCATCTTCGTCACCGAGATGGTGTCGCTGGTGGTGACGCTGCTCTTCATCCGCGACCTTGTGACCCACAACGGGACGGCTTTGTTCTCGGGCCAGATCGCCGCCTGGCTGTGGTTCACGGTGTTGTTCGCCAATTTCGCCGAGGCCGTCGCCGAAGGGCGCGGCAAAGCGCAAGCCGACACTTTGCGGCGCACGCGCAGCGACACGCGGGCGAAGCGCTATCTCGACCTGGAAAGCCTTGGCGAGGTCGTCGAAGGCGTGAACGCGCTTGACCTTCGCCTCGGGGATGTCGTCCTGGTCGAAGCCGGCGAGGTCATTCCCGGGGACGGCGAGATCCTCGAAGGCGTCGCCTCTGTCAATGAATCGGCGATCACCGGCGAGTCGGCGCCGGTCATCCGCGAAGCCGGCGGCGATCGATCGGCCGTCACCGGAGGAACGACGGTGCTGTCGGACTTCATCAAGGTCAGAATCACCGCTGCGCCGGGCTCGACCTTCATCGACCGGATGATCGCCTTGGTCGAGGGCGCCGAACGGAAGAAGACGCCAAACGAACTCGCGCTCTCCATCCTGCTGTCTGGGCTGACCATTATCTTCCTGATTGTCTGCGTCACCTTGTGGCCGCTCGCCAAATATTCGGGGACTGTCCTCTCCGCGACCGTCCTGATCGCGCTCCTCGTCTGCCTCATTCCGACGACGATC
>DATCEJ010000546.1:0-5623 GCA_036510135.1 Roseiarcus sp.
AGGCAGCTGCGCGCCATCCTGCCAGTCGATCTTGCGCGCGATGAGCTTCTCGATCTCGGCCACGGCCTTTTGATCAATGCGCGAAACGAGGGTCAGCGCCTGGCCCGACTTGCCGGCACGGCCGGTGCGGCCGATGCGATGGACATAATCCTCGGAATGATGGGGCGCATCGTAGTTGATCACGTGACTGACGTCGGGGATGTCGAGGCCTCTGGCGGCCACGTCCGAGCATACGAGCAGCTGGACTTCGCCATTGCGGAACGCGTCGAGGGCGGCCATGCGCATGCGTTGATCGAGGTCGCCGTGCAACGCCAAAACCGAGAAGCCGTGCTTCTGCAGCGAACGGTAGACGACCTGCACGTCGCGCTTACGGTTGCAGAAGATAAGCGCATTCTTGAAATTATCAGCGCCGCGAATGATGCGCCTCAAGGTGGATCGCTTCTCTTCGGGCGAGCCTCCCGAAGGCACGAGCGCCTGAACGATGTTCTCGGCGGTCGTCGCGGCGCGAGAGACTTCCACGCGCACCGGATTGTGGAGGAAGGCGTCGGCGAGGCGGGTGATTTCGGGGGGCATGGTCGCCGAGAAGAACAGCGTCTGCCGCGTGAACGGCACGAGCTTGCAGATGCGTTCGATGTCCGGGATGAAGCCCATGTCGAGCATCCGGTCGGCTTCATCGATGACCAGGATCTCGATCGCGTTCAGAAGCAAACCGCCGCGTCCGGTAAAGTCGAGGAGGCGCCCGGGGGTGGCGATGACCACGTCGGCGCCGCGCGCGATCTTGGTCTCCTGATCGCCGAACGAGACCCCGCCAATCAGAAGCGCGAGGTTCAGCTTGTGGTTGACGCCGTATCTGGCGAAGGCCTCTTCGACCTGGGCGGCGAGCTCGCGCGTCGGCTCAAGAATGAGGGTGCGCGGCATCCGGGCGCGAGCGCGGCCGCGCTCGAGCATCGACAGCATCGGCAATGTGAAGGCGGCAGTCTTGCCCGTGCCGGTCTGGGCGATGCCCAGAACGTCGCGGCCTTGGAGGGCGTGGGGAATAGCCTGTTCTTGAATCGGCGTCGGCGTGTCGTAGCCCGACGCTTCGACGGCTTTGAGCACTTTCTCGCTCAGGCCGAGTTCGTTAAATTTCATCTGTTCTCGCTGGTGCGAATGCCTCGCATTCGCTCGTTCGTGATATGGGAGCCTCGATGGACCGCGTCAATGAGTTTGCGGATCCTGGCGCGCGGACTTCGCGCGGCGCCTGAGCCTTATCCGCTCTCTGCACTTCTCCGCATAGATCAAATCGCCAAAAAGTCAAATCAAGTCGGGTGTTCGTTTAGGGAAGCCGCCAGCGTCTCAACGCGCCGCTTGCGGCTCCGGAAAGGTCCATGCGCCGTTCAGGATCTCGGGCTTCGGGCGATAAAGGCGCACGAGATAGTTCCAGCCTGCGGGAACGGGCAGGCAATTCACGATCACGCCATCGCAACCGCCGAACTGGATGGCGAACGATCCATCGCCGGCCGGCTTCGCGATCAGGTTGTTGAGCGAATAGGCGTTCTGCGGATTGGCGACGAAATGGCCCTTGTCGTCGTAGACGCTGATCGACCAGAAGCCGGCGACAGGCACATCCTTGACGTTGAGCTTGTAGATCGTCTTGCCGTCGTTATGGGCGGGCGTGACGTTCAGATACAGGGCGTCTTCTTCGGGATTGCCGCCCCAGGCGACCGCCGACCCGATCAGATGCCGCACCGGGTCGACCTTGTCCTTCGGACCGAACATGCCCTTGGTGTCGGGGACGGTCGAGCCGAGGCTGAGCAGGGCGTCCCGCACTTTGACCTGGCTCGATGCATCCCAATTGGGGAGCTTGAATGTTCCGGGTCCGCCTGGCTGGCTAACCGCGATCGCATCCTGCAGCGCGTGGACCGCCTCGACGTCCTTTGGATCATTGGGATCGACCAGGATGCGGATGGCGACAAGGACGTAGCGCGTGCCGATCTGGTCCTTGGTGAATGTACGGACCGCCGCCCCATAGTGAACTTCCGGCGTGTATTCGTTCTCGTCGATCACCTGCATCGACAGGAAGCGCTTGCCTGGGTCGGGCAGGGCGATCGTCACCGGACCCGCATCAAGGTCGAACAAAGCCGCCGAGTAGAGCGTGTCACGGTTCATCCGGATGACGGTCTGCGCGGCGATCGCCGTCGGTTCACGCCGATGCATGAATTTGCCGAAGCCGCCGTCCTTGACCACGCCGCTGAAATAGAGATCGGACTCGGCGCGAACGAAATTGTCGGGCGTGACCGGGATTGGTCGATCCTCGGACGCCGCGTGAGCGCCCGGCGCGTTGAACAGCGCCAATAAGAGCGGCAGGGCAGGGGTCAAGCGGAGCGATTTCATTGTCATCGTGAGACCGTGCCGGGAGGCAGCCCGAAGCTGTACGAGACTGTGGGCGCTAACGGGCGAATTGGGCCCTTTCGGGGAGCGGATGCGGGCTTCGTTAGGTCGAATTCGCGTCGAAGCGGCGCGCCCGCCGCCTCAATAATGGTCCGTCGACTTGATGAAGGCGTGGACCTGCCAGACCTCGTCCAGCGACAGGCGCAGGCCGAAGGCTGGCATTTGCGTTCCCTTGCGGCCCTGGATCACGGTTTCCAAAAAGCGCTGGTCGCTGAGCTTCGTCGCGAAGAGGTTCGGTCCCCGCGCGCCTGTGCTGTGGTGGCAGACGTAGCACTTGCCGGCATAAGTGACCCGGCCGGCGGCGATCGCATCCGGCTGGCCAAGGAACGGGTCCGTTAGTTCGTCGTCGTCCGCGAAGCCGCGGCTCATCGTTAAGAGCGCTATCGCCGCCGCTAACGAGAGACAGAGAAGAGAGCCGCAAATCGCAGAAACGCGCATGCAACGGGTCAGGGTTTGCTGGCCGGCAGCATCTTGTCGATCACCTGCGCGTTGTAGCCTGCGCCCTCATCCACCTTGCCGTCGATAGCGAACACCCAGAGCATCCCGCCCTTCGGCGCCGAATAGTAGAAGCTCGGGTCGCCGCCGAGGCCGGACAGGATTGCGACATATTGCTTGCCGTCAAGCTCGTAGGTGATCGGCGAAGCGTTGATGCCCGAGCCGGTCTGGAACGACCAAACCTGCTTCCCGGTCTTGGAATCGTAAGCGAGAACACGGCCGCGCTGGTCGCCAGTGAAGACCACGCCGCCTTTGGTGGCGAGGATTCCCGAGAACAACGGCAGCGGGCTCGGCGCGTCCCAGAGGACTTTCTTGTTCGCGATGTCGATCGCCTTCAAGTGTCCGATCGTGTCGCCCATCCGGTACATCTGATAGTCGACGCCCTGGTACACGTCGCCCGGCTTATATTGCAGCTTGCCCTTCTCCCATGAGGTGAGGCCCATCCCCCACTGATTGTCGGCGACGAAGAGCACGCCGGTCGAGGGATCGAACGCAGGTGGGAACCAGTTGGTGCCCCCCTCGAGGCCAGGAATGATCTTCTCCACCGTCTTGCCGTTGGAGACCGGCTTCATCGCTTCGTTGATGGTCGGCTTGCCGGTTTTCGGATCGAGCCCAGTCGTCCAGTTGATGCCCTCGACGAGCGGGATCGCGTAGAGGAAATGCCCGTCGGTGCGGTCGATGGCGTAGAAGAACCCGTTCCGGTTGGAGACGACGGCCGCCTTGGTCGGCTTGCCGTCGATCGTCACATCGACCAGGATCGGCGTCGCCATGCCGTCATAGTCCCAGTCGTCATTCGGCGTGTACTGATAGCCCCACTTGATCTTGCCGGTGTTCGGGTCGAGCGCCAGCATGGAGTCGGTCCACAGATTGTCGCCTGGATGCTGGTCCGACTGCCACGAGCCCGGATTGCCGATGCCCCAGTACAGCGTGTCGGTGTCGGCGTCATAGCTTCCCGTGAGCCAGGTCGGGCCGCCGCCTGTCTTCCAGCTGTCGTCCTTGGGCCAGGTCTCGCTGCCTGGCTCGCCGGGCGCTGGAATCGTGTAGGTCTGCCACTCGAGCTTGCCCGTCTTGACGTCGAACGCCTTGAGATAGCCGCGAACGCCATATTCGCCGCCCGAGACGCCGATGATGACGCGATCCTTGACGACGAGCGGCGCGGAATTGGTCGTTACCCCGCGCTTCCAGTCGTCGATCGGGACGTCCCAGACGACTTTTCCGTCAGCGCGATTGAGCGCGACAAGCCTCGCGTCGAGGCGCGCGAGGATGACGAGATCGCCGGCGAGCGCCACGCCGCGGTGGATCGGGCCGCAGCACAGCATGGCGTTGAACCCATCGCCATATTCGGGGGCTCGTAGCGCCAAAGGATGTTGCCGGACTTGGCATCGACTGCGAAGGCGCGCGCGTAGTCGGCGGTGAAGTAGAGGACGCCGTCGCGGAAGAGGGGCGTCGCCTCGAGGCCGCCGAACTGGCCGCCAGTGGACATGGTCCATACGGGCGTCAGCTTCGAGGCGTTCTCGGCGGTGATCTGGTCAAGCGGGCTATAGCGCCAGTTGCGATAATCGCGCCCGTAAGTCAGCCATTCCTTGGAATTGTCCTGCGCCTTGAGCAAATCGTCGGCCGTCACCGGCCCGGCGCTCGCGGACCCCATCCCCGCGACCATTGCCAAAACAGACACCATCAGCATGCGCTTCATGACCGTTCTCTCCCAGCGTATCGATGAGTCCGTCCCGCACACCCCGCGGCGACAGGACGAGACACCCTACACGCCAGGAGAAGACGCGAGCAAGGCGGAGACAATCTCCCATTTCTGGCGTGAAAACCTCCGGAACGTCTCAGCCAATTCCGCGGCGCAAAATTCTTTAAAAAATGATCTTGGAGCGGAACAAGGTGCAGGCGGCTGTGTTTCAATTGCACGGTACGCTTATTTGCCCCCCAGCCCAAGCGTGCCGCTTGCCCCGCGCTGGCCCTCCCTGCGCGGGGCTTTTTTTGCTCCCCCGCGTTTGCTATCTGTTCCAACCGACGGCTCGCTGAAGCCTTGGACAGAAGCCCGCATAGCCGAGGCGCGCAAAGCCGATCAACATCATGGCTCAGTTTGAAGGCTCAGGAACGCCGCCCGGCGTGGGGAACTGGTAGATCAGCTGCGTCGGACCCAGTGAACGGAATATTTCCGACCGACGCGCCGCTGGCGTCGCTTGTGAACAACAACATCAGGTTGGATCCGTCTACCGCATGAGTTTACTGATTGGCTGCGCCTGGTTGTCCGAGAAAGGTTTGAACGACGTCGCTCACAGCCGAGCAGTCCCCGTGTCATGCCCGTGGACGCGGCCCAATGACCAACGATCCCTTGGATCCTCGCTTGCCAGCGGGAATGACTCCGTAACTGGTTGCATTTCACTCTCCGGCGTCTCGTCCCCATGTCGGCCGGCGCTTTTCGAGGAACGCGCTCATGCCCTCGACGCAATCGGGTTCGGCGAGGTTGTCGATCATCGCCACCGAGGCGACGGCATAGGCCTGGTCGAGCGGTTGCTCGATCTGAGCGTAGAACGTGCGCTTGCCGATCGCCAGCGTCGGGCCGGATTGCTGGGCGATGGTTTTGGCCAGCGCCTGCGCCTCTTCGACGGCGCGGCCCTCGGGAACCACGCGGTTGACGAGACCGAAATGCTCGGCGCTCGCGGCGCTGTAGAGCTGGCCGGTCATC
>DATCEJ010000547.1:0-2690 GCA_036510135.1 Roseiarcus sp.
CGAAACCGAGGCGATGCAGGACGGCTCCGACGCCATCTCCGACTGGCCGCTTCTGAACGCGCTCCTCAACTGCGCCTCGGGCGCGACCTGGGTGTCGATCCATCACGGCGGCGGCGTCGGCATGGGCTTCTCGCAGCACGCCGGCATGGTGGTCGTCGCTGACGGCACGCCGGAAGCAGCGCGGCGCATCGAGCGGGTCTTATGGAACGATCCGGCGAGCGGCGTCATGCGGCATGCGGACGCGGGCTATGAAGCCGCTATTGAATGCGCGAAGGAGAAGGGGCTCGACCTTCCGAGTTTGGAACCCCGCTAATCCGGCTCCATGCCCGCTGCGAGTTCAACCGGCTTTCCATGGGGAGTGCGCAGATAGGCGCGCTCCCATTGATGCTCGCGCTCGTGGAGTTCCGCGAGAGTTACGCTGCCGTTTTCCGCGAGCAGGCGCTCAAGCGCCGCGAGCACGGCGCGATAGTAGGTCTCGCGGTCGTCCGGCGCGTCGTTAAGCGCCTTGATCTCGGCCCCAAGCGTCTCGGCCCAAAGCGCGGACGAGATCGCGCCGCTTTTCACGAGAAGGTCAGCGAGAGCGAGCGTCTGCGCGTGCCACGGCTCGCCGAACACCGGCTCGCCGTCCTTGGGCTTGAGAATACCTACGCTTGGCCCAAGATGCGCCTCGAAGGCCTCGTCATCGCGAGGAGCAAAGCGACGCGGCGATCCAGGAGTCGTGGAGCGCCCTACGTTCCCCTGGATTGCTTCGCTACGCTCGCAATGACGATCGCGGTTCGACCAGATCGAACTCTGCTCTGGCTCAGGCCTGTTCAAGATAGCTCTCCCACAGGTCGACGAAGACGTGGTCGGCGCTCCTTTTCGCCTCCGGCCAAAGGTCGGAGGAAGCGAAGCTGACCGTGTAGAGATGCTCGCCTCGCTCCTCGCCATGCGCGGACGCGTCGGGCAGCGCATGGCCGCCGTGGTGGGAGTGGATCACCCCTGCCCTGCCACGCACATATCCAGGCAGGCGCGTATGGCCCGAGCCGCCGTCGAGCCGGCATCGCACCTGGCCGCCAGGCGCGAAGCGCGGGGCCATGTTGACGCCGACCGCGAAACTTCTCGCCCTCTTGACATAGGCGCGCGCCGCCTCTGGCGATTGCGGCGGAACGCTCGGCTTCGGCGCGAAGGTCGCGACTTGGCTCTTGATCTCGTCGAGCGTCAGATAACCCTCGTCGATCAATTGCGCGGCGAGCGTCGTCAGCCACTGATCGTAATAGGGGCGCGTCAGATAATCGATGGGATCGGCAAGCTCACGGCAATGGCGGAACCAGTCGACCGTCCAGCTCTGACCCGAGGCCGACGACTGCTTCATGGCGAAGTCGCGGATCTCCCATTCGGCATGGATGACCTTGTCGTCGTGCTTACCGACAATGGGGCCAAAACCCTCGCGTCCGCCGAGGTCGTGAACGCCGTCCATCAGGCTTTCACTCGGCTGGGCGACAGATCGCGCTCCGCGCCGATCATCGCATTGCGCGTGACGAGATTGGCGAGCGCCGCCTCGTCCCAATCTTCAACGCCCTTCGGCCGCTCGGGCACCACGAGATAGCGTCGCTCCGAAGTCGAGTCCCAAACACGCACTTGCGTCTTGTCATCGAGCGTGACGCCAAATTCCTCAAGCACGCCGCGCGGGTCGCGCACGACGCGGGCGCGATACTCGTTCGACTTGTACCAGGATGGCGATAGACCCAGGATCGAGAACGGATAGCAGGAGCAGAGCGTGCAGACGACGACGTTATGAACATCCGCCGTGTTCTCGACCGCTTGCAGATGGCCGGTCGCATGGCCGGCAAAGCCGAGCTCGTCGATCGCCGCTGTCCCGTCGGCCAGAAGCCGCGCCTTGAACGCCGGATCGCGCCAGGCGCGGGCGACGATCGCCGCGCCGCGCTTGGGTCCGATCTCGTCGCGATACATTTCGATCCACGCGTCGACCGCGGCGGGGTCGATGAGCTTCTTCTCGGCGAGCAGGCTTTCCAGCGCTTTTGTACGCAGGGCCGGTTCGGATGGCAGATGCGAATGCAGCTCGTGGTGGATATGCGAGATTGTCTTTGAGTCGAAGCTCGCCATCGGACCCTCTTTTCAACTGGCCGCGACAACGTATCACCTGCCACCGCGCAGTAAAGCCGGCAAGGCCCTCATCCGGCGACATAGCCCGTTCGGAAGAACGGGCGTTCTTCCGAACACCCTATGACGCCACCTTCTCCCGGAGGGAGAAGGAAGGTGCGCCCTCTGTATTTGATGGGACATGCGCGCCTCCCCTCTGCCGAGGGGAGAGGGGTTGGGGGCGAGCGTTACGAGCTTCCAAGCAGCGCGAGAACGGCGACCTCCTCGGGCCGCAGACCTGCTGATTTCGGCGCGCTGCTCTCCTCCATGATCTTGAGCGCAAACGCGCCACTGAGATAAGCGTCCGAAATGGCGGGGTGGATGTAGGACTTGCGGCAGACCGCCGCGGTGTTTCCCAAAGCCGCCGCGACTTTCTTGACTGCGGCGCTCATGACCCGCTTGGCCTGCGTCGCGCTCGTGAACGGATCGGAGATCGAGAGAAGCTGCGCCATCAACACGGTCCCGGCCCAGGTGCGGAAATCCTTGGCGGTGATGTCGCTACCGGTGATCTCCCTGAGATAAGCGTTGACGTCGCCGGAGGACACGGC
>DATCEJ010000548.1:0-14287 GCA_036510135.1 Roseiarcus sp.
ACCATGATCGCGATCGGCTTGAAATAGGCCTCGATCGAAGCCCCCGGAGTCTCAGGCGGTGGATCGCCCGCCTTGCGTTGCGACTTCATCGCAAGGTCGAGGGCTTCCCTTCCGATACTGCCCAGCCGGCTGCCCGCTTTGGACACAGCCTCCTCCTTCGCCTTATCCAGCGCGGGATCTTTCTCCGCCGGGGGCTTGGGACGCTCGCGAGTCAAAGCCGTCTCGTCGCGAATGGATTCGAAGATCAAACGGATCGGCGAGGTCGGCGCCGAAGCGGCGCTCAGCTTCAGATATTTCGGCTTGTCGTTGAGCAGGGGTTTCAGTTGAAGATTGTTGATCGCGGCGGTCCAGGCGGCGATAAAGTCCCGGCTGTAGAGCTCAAGGATGCCGGGATAGAGACTGGCGAACTGCTGCTGCACGGCGTTCTGGTCGCCGGACGCCCCGAGCACCCAATTGTCCTTTTGCAGCTTGTCGCGGATCGTCTGCAAATGCGCGAGCAGGCCGGCGTAGAAGCCGTCGTAGGTGAAGAAGCCGGGAACGCGAATGGTGTCGAGATTGGCGCCGTTAGCCGCCTCGAACACCAGGTTCATGTCCGGCCCACCGCGCTGGGTCGCGAGCCAGTCCTCGACCTCCGCATTGTGCGCCTCGGACTTCAGAAGCGTGTAGGCGCGTTCGGCCACGCGCATGCGCGCAAGCGTCGCTTGCGCCTGATCGACCAACGGGCCATTGAGCGAAACCTTCCTCGCCTGCCCGTCATCCATATCGAGCATGGCGACAAGATGCTGACGCAGCAGCGCCCGGCCCTGCACGTTCGGCGCGCCCGGGAACGTGCGCTCTTCCCAGTCCCGCGTGAACCAGTCGAGGATCAGATCGTTGTCGACCTGCGGCGCCTTGCCGCCGAGCATGAGATAGACCTTGAGCGCCTCGTAAACGAAGCTCGGATCGTCGATGTTCTTCTGGATCTGCTGCTCAAGCGACAGGATGAGCCGCGGCCGCAGAAGCCGTTCAAGCGCCTGACGGTAGAGATCGTTCGACGCGTCCTGGAGGCGCGGGCGCTGGCTCAGCCCAAACGTCTGTTCGACCGGCGTGGAATCGCTGCGCTTGGCGTAGCCGACCGGCAGATTCGGCAGAGAGCCGATCAGCTCGTAAATGGGCAACAGATTCGGATCGGTGACCGAATTCTGCTTGATGAACGGTCCCGCGATCGTCGCGTAATCATTGACGCCCTGCTCGGTTGCGGAAATGAGCGCCGCGTTGCGTGTGTAGCTCATCCACCACAAGCTTAAGATTCCAGCGGTGGCGAGGCCGATCAGCGTGAACGCCGCGGCTCTCAGCGCAAACGATCTGCGCACAGCGGCAATGTTGGTCGAAACCCACCCGGCCTCGCCGAAGATCACCTTCGTCAAGAGGTCGTGGAGGAAAAAGCTTTTGCCCGTCCCCGAGAACCCGACGCTGCCGAGGCTCTGCACGCCGTAGCTCTTCTGCAGCGCGCCAATGACGGCGTCGAAAGGGGTCCCCTCCTGCGTCCCCGAAGTGAAATAGAAGCCGCGCAAGATTGCGGTCGTCTGGTAACGCGTGGGCTCGAAAACGCGATTGAGGAAGTCGGCGATCGGCTTTCGGATGGCGCCGAGTTGCGCCGGAAATCCGAACAGGATCGCCCTCGACCTGAGGTCAGGCTCCTCCTGCAGGCGTTCGGGCATCCTTTCTGAGATTCGCTGAATGAGGAAGTCGATCTCCTCCGGAACCTTGCCGACGTTGTTGGCTTTCTTGTCGGTGGTCTGGAACGTGGCCCCCCACACCGCCTGCCGCTTCATCTCGTCCAAGTCAGCGAAATACTGGGTGAAGCCCTCCACGAGATCCATCTTGGTGAAGACAGCGTAGACGGGAAAATCGACCTTCAGTTCTTCGTGCAATTCGTCCAGGCGCTTGCGGATCGCATCGGCATGCGCCGCGACCTCCTTCGCCGAAAGGTTGAGAAGATCCGCGATGCTGATGGCGACGATGACCCCGTTGATCGGCTGCCGAGGACGATTCCGACTCAGCATGTCGAGGAAGGCGAGCCAGCTGCGGCGATCGGCCTTCGCATCCGAATCCTGCGTCGTATAACGGCCCGCGGTATCGATGAGCACTGCTTCGTCGGTGAACCACCAGTCGCAATATCGGGTGCCGCCGACGCCCTGCACAGCCATGGCCGCGTTGTCTCCGGCGAGCGGAAACTTGAGCCCTGAGTTCACGAGCGCCGTCGTCTTGCCGGCGCCGGGCGGCCCTATGATGAGGTACCAGGGAAGATCGTAAAGAGCGCGCGCGTTCGACTTGCCCGATCGTTTGAGGACCGCAAGGGCGTCCTCCATCTTCTGCTTCAAAACCGGCGCGTCGCTGTCCTCGGCGACCGTCTCGGTCATCGCCTGGGCGATTTTGGCGGCGGCGCGGCGCCGCGAGATGATGCGCCAGGCTATGGCGCCGCCAACGCAGAGTAGGATCAGAGCGACGATGATCGACCGGACGAGCGCGCTGTCGAACGGCTGCGCGTCGCCGATGGAGACGAGCGGCCCCGCCAGCCAGACGACGGCTGCGAGGACGACGGCCCCGAGAATGCTGAGCCCTATCCAGAGCCAGGCCATCAAGGTCATTGAAAGCGCCTTACTTCCCGCAACGAACCGTCTCCTCTAATCGGCTCTCGGGATGGACACTTCGACCCGCCGGTTTTTCGATTTGTTCGGCTCCGTGTCGTTTGGAGCGATCGGATTGCCGGGGCCCTTGCCCGTCACCGCGAGCCGTTCGGCATGCGCGAGGCCTGGCTTCAGCATGGCCGCGACCGACCTGGCGCGCGCCGCGGAGAGCTCGAAGTTCGACGGAAAGGCGACGGTGTGAATCGGATCGGCGTCGGTGTAGCCCTCGACATGAATGGCGCCCGGCTCCCGGTCGAGCGCGGCGGCGATCTTGGCCGCGATCGGCGCGAAGGCGTCGCTGACCTTCGCGCCGCCTGAAGGAAACAGCACCACATTGCCGATGCGAATGAAGATCGTCGTCGCGGATTGGTCGGCGCCCACCTTGCCCGCCACGATTTCCTTGGCCAGCGCCGCGCGGATGCGCTCGAGTTGCGTGGACGTCCTCGGCTTCGGATCGGGCGGCGGCTTGACGAGGGTCTCGCGCGCGATCGTCAGTTCCCCTGGCGGATGGATCTCCGCCATCCTCAAGGCGAGCGTCTCCGCGCGCGCTGAGAGGGCGTTGCGCAGATAGAGGTAGGAACCGAGCAGGATAAGCGCCGCAAGCGCTGCGACCGCCCAGACTGGAACCTGGAGACGGCTGCTCGACAGCGGAACCGCCTGCCCCCGCCAGTGCGGCGAAAGATCCTCGATCGTCTTCGGCTGGGCGCGGCGAATGGTTTCGTACAGATCCCGCCGGACGCCCTGCGCCGCGCCAGGGCCGCCAGAGGCGCGATAAACCCCTTCGAAGCCGAGGCTGAGGCAAGCGTGCATGACTTCAAGCACGCCCAGATTGACCGCAGGATTCTGTTTCGCGCGCTCGAGCTCCTTGAAGAAACGGACACCACCCATCCGTTCGTTGAAGAAGCGAACCAGCATGCTGTACTGCGTCCAGACCCGGCTGTCGGCTGTCGGTAAATTTTGCACGATGTCGTCGGCCGTGGCGGCGAGCGTATATTTCGCCGTCTCGATCTGATCGTTGGGAACGCCAGCCGCGCGCGCGTCGATTTCGAACTGCTCGATCGCCTGCGCAACCTGATCCATGAGCTGGCTCGCGCCCGCGCGGACCAGCGATGCGCGCAGGCGCCCGAGCATGACGAGAAGCGACGCGGCCGCCCGCATGAGCGGGCTCGTCGCCACCGTGACGAGGTCAACGGATACATGCGGCGACAGCGGCGCCGGCGTCATCGGCGCCGACGCCTCGGGAGCGACATAAAGGTTGTTCGGCGCTCGCGGGCTCATCCAATCGTCCCAGCCGCGTTGCCCCTGGCTGGGTGGAGGCGCGTTGGCCGGCGCGGATGGCGGCGCTGGCGGATAGGCGACAGGCGGGGTTGGTGTTGATGCTGGCGCGGCGCCCCCGGCAGGCGAGCCAGCGGCCGGATCGCCGGGAGACGGCGTCGGCGTGCGCCGTCCGGCCGGATTGGGACGGATGATCGTCCTGTCGCTCCGCCCGAACGGATCGTCTTCGGGGGTCATCGCCGCTCTTCCCTCACGGCCCAAAGCTCCATCTCAAGCTCTGGCCAGTCGCCTGCGAAGTGCATTCCGATAGCTGTAGCCTGACTGAACTCAGGCCACAAAGGAGAGGTGCGGTCGAAGTAGAAGTAGACGTGGTCGGTGATGGCGCGGATCTGGGGCGGAGGCGTCGGCAGGTGCACCAACGCAATCCCGGGAAGGTGAGCGTGTACGATTTCGTTCATCTTGGTGTTCGGCCCGACCTTGAGGAAGGCGGGCAGATTGCGCTGGATTTCGGTCAGGGGCCGCCGCGCCGAGACTTCGAGCACGAAGGTCGCGTTGGCGAAGAGCGTGCGGTCGCGGATGGTCGACACATAGGCGCTCGGCGCGCGCTCAATGAGCTCGAGCCGGATGGCCCGGCGATCGAGCCGGGCGCTGAGGAAGTCCTGAATGTCGCGCAACAACGGCGTGAACACGCTCTCCAGATCGTCGTGGTCGTACATGCCATATTCGCGCGCGCGCCGCTCCTGCGTGGTGAACGTCGCCAATTCCCCCGCAATCCGCAGCAGCGTCTCATACAAACGCTCCGGATGAACGTATTTCGACGAGCGAAAGTGTTTCAGCGCGGGGATTTCGCGGTTCAAGCATTGGAGGATCAGATAGTCGGCGCTCTGCAGGCCGCCGCCGGCGGTCGGATCGCTCGCGTATCGTGACAGCTCGTCGAGCTTGTTGCCGATCCAGCCGATGACGCGGTCGAGCCAGCCTTCGACGGTGGGATGGGCCGCGCAAACGAGCACGGGCGGAGCAAATTTCTCGTCGAACACCAAGGTGCGGTCATGCACCTCGACGATGCGGGCGATCGGCAAGCTAACATAGCCTGGCTTCGAAGTTTTGCGGATCTCGTAGGCCAGGCGCGGATAAGCGACCTCGATTTCCTCCTCGATGCGGAGGTTGGCGGTGGAATCGATCACAGTTTCCGCGCCGACCACATAGCGGGCGGCGTTTTCCGTCTGCTCGGCGCTCACCTCACGGAAATTGTCCGCGCGCGCTGGCATGGTGAGCCAGATGAGCTGACCCGCGGCCGTCTCGGGCGTCGTTATCGGCGCGGGCGGCGGGCACTCGGCGGGAAAATCAAACAGGCCCCCGTCCGGCATCACTCCCGCTGCCCGGCGAAGCGCAAACTTGCTCTGCTGAGCCAGATCCCGGTCGATCTCGAGCGCCGCGAATCCCCACGGATATGGCGTTACGTGACGCGTTCGGCTTTCGAGCGCGTTTTCGAGATAGCGATCGCTTTGCTGCAGATGATGCGGCCGAAGAAAGAGCCCCTCCGTCCAGTGAACCTTAGCGTTCCACGACATCGGCCCCGCTTCCCCATCCGTTCCTGTTCACATCGCTCCTTCAAAGCCAGCGCGACGGCTGGAAACACGACCGCGATGATCCGCTCAGCTATCCTTGCCCTGCAACCTGTCATACGCCTGCGCGAATAAAGCAATGAACGCCTCCAGCAGGCGCCCGTCGGCCCGCTTCGTCTTGGCCCGCCATCGCTCGACGTAGATATCCCACAGTTTCGCCTTCCGGGAGGACATGAGCGCGCCAAGTCCCTTCTCCGGCTCCACGGAATGATCGATCCGGTCCGGCGCCAAATCCTCGAACAGCGCGTCGAGAGCATTCTGTGTCGCGCTATATGTGAGGATCTGATGGGTTTTGAGATCCCCAAAGCTGCGCTCGATGGTCGTTCGCGCGTCGAGATAATTCCGCGTGCGCGGCCCGAACATGATTCCGAGCGCCTCGGCGGGTGAACTCGCGAATTTAAGAGGGTTGTTCTCGACTGCCCGGATCATCGTGCGGCTCGATGAGCGCATCAGCGTCTTCGACTCCGCTCGCGAGGCCAGCATTTGCCCGAGGTTCTCGGCCATCAATCGAAGAACGGCGCCGATTTCATCCGCGAGTTCGTCCGGATTGCGGGACGTGAAAACGGCCGGAGGAACGCCTGCGGCCCGAGCCATGCGATCGAGCACTTCGAGCGCCGCGGCGCTATCAGGCTGCGGCTCCCTGGGCAATGGCCGGCTGGGCGCCGGCTCGACGATCGCTGGCCGCGTCGGCGCCGGTATGCGGGGCTCCAAAGCATCCTGATCCAACGTAGGCGGCGGGACGACAGGCTTGGGCGCCGTCAGCCAATCGTCCTCGGATCGGGGCGCGCCAAGTGACGCTTCCGGCGCCAGTTTCGGCGCCTCGAGGAACGACGCGAAGTCGAGAAAGTCTGGCGCCACGTTGCGCGGCTGCGCCGTCTGACGTTTGGCGTCAGCGTCCGGCGCTGCGGCTTCGCCTACAGGTCCCCACACATTGGCGAGACCCGGGTCCAAAGAGACGCCGGCCGCTGCGACCGCGGTCGCTCCCCGCTGCTTTCGCCCTTCTTCAACCGCAACGGCGATAATGTAGGGCCCGATACTCAGCCGATCCGCGTCTCGCAGGCGATGCGGGGCGTCCAGCCGGTACTCGGCGCCGTTGACAAACGTGCCGTTGGTCGAGACGTCGTGAAGCCAGTATCCGCCGTCGCGATAGCGAATCTCGCAGTGCTTGCCCGAAATGCTCCGGCCTGGGTCGGGCAAGGTCCAATCGAGGTGCGAATCGCGGCCAAGATCGAGGCCCCTGCCCTTGACCTCGATCCGGATCGGGCCGCCATCCGGGAGCCGATCAACGTTCTCGATCGATAGTCGAAGGGTCATCTCTGCCGAACGCGCGTGATAGGCAACATTATTTCGTCATTTGCGAAGCGCCGCAAGGCTTTATGCGGCCCATCGTTCGATCGACATAGAGACCTTTTTGTGGTGGCCAAACCGTGCCCACGCGCAGCGCCGCGGGTGAATCGATAAACGATCCTGGACAAGACGGGGGTCATTGCGAAGCCGCGTCGCGGACAAAGACGGTCGGCTCTCCGCCGCTCGCGAAGCGAACGCCAGCCTCCGCGCAGGCTTCTATCCTATCCACGACCGCGCGCGGATCGCCGGCGGCGATCGCCAGCATGATCGCCGAATTTGCCGCCATCGCGCAGGCCCCGGCGGGCGGTGGAACCGGCTTCTGGTCGGTGGGCAGGATGCTGCCGCCAGACCAGCCAGCGGCGAAGGCGAGCCACGTCGTCGGCTTCCGACGATCGGAGTCGTTCGCGATCAGGAGCGCTGCGCGGCGGTTGTCGTCTTCGGGCGTCCGCACCCAAGTCTCGGCGGCGCGAAGGGCTTCGTCCGTGTCATTTCCAGCAGCGAGCGCGCGAACACACTGAATGGCCCACCACACCGACTCGCGGCGAGGAAGCAGATGGCTCATAAAAAGGATGGCGTCGTTCGGGCGCGAGGACGCTGAGAGCGCACGCGCATGAGCAAGCGGGTCGACGTCGTTCGCGGGG
Organism: Roseiarcus sp.; assembly: GCA_036510135.1. GTDB lineage: Bacteria > Pseudomonadota > Alphaproteobacteria > Rhizobiales > Beijerinckiaceae > Roseiarcus. The sequence continues at coordinate 7,558 of DATCEJ010000548.1, forward strand.
CGAGCAGCGACATAGCTCAGATCGGGGAACGCGTCGAAGACGCCATGAGCGGAAGCAAATCGAATGCGCGACGGCATAGGCGTTCTCACACCAGGGGCAGGACGCCGCCCACCGTGCCGGCGCCGATATTCGCGACGCCGATTGTAGCGATGGGAATTGTCACTGAGGGCGATACGAAAGTTACCGGCCCGAAACCGACAGTCACGCTGGGCGTCATCGTTGTGATGCCGCTCGGCTGCACCATCAGTTGCGAGATGGGCGTGCCGCTGATGGTTACGCCGCTGGCGTCCATCTTGATTTGGGCAAGCAAGCCTTCGGGGCCGACGCTCAGCGTGATGCTCTCCTGATCCATCTTGATCTGAGTGAGAGGCATATCCGACGGCCCAACGTTCAGCGTGATCGACTGAAAGGCGTTCAGAGTGAAATTTCCCCCCGCGTTCGACCCGCCGACCTGCGCCCCCTCTTCGTCGACTGGCCCGACGTTGATCGTCTCGTCGCCTCCGACGGTCTCGGTGACATCTGCGCCGACGCGAATGTTCTGGTTGTTATAGACGCGAAAATAGAGGTCCTTGCGGGCCCGAAGATAGAACTGTTCGCTTCCCTTCGCGTCGTCGAACCACCAGGCGTTGGCATTGTGGATCGTCGAACCTCCATCCGTCGATGACTTTCCGAGCAATCCGCTGACGGTCTTCTTCGCGGGCAGGGTGAGCGAGATCAAGTTGCCTGGATTCTCGGACGTGCCGTTATAGACCGAGCCCACGATGATCGGCCGATCGGGATCGCCGTTCTCATATTCGACCATCACTTCGTCGCCGACGCGGGGAATGAATAAGGCGCCGCGTTGAAGACCCGCCCAGATCTGGCCGACGCGAACACGTCGCGAAGGCGTCTTCTTCGGCGCATTGGAGCCGGTCGTGTCGTCCCAGTAGAACTCGACCAGGACGCGCCCATATCTATCGACGTCGATCTCCTGGTTCTCTTTGCTGATAACCTTCGCCGGCTGCGAGCCGATGATGACGGGACGGCGCGTCCGCAACGGCATTCGGTAAGGGATCGCAAACTGCGACAGCTCGTAGCTCCCGGAATAGGATCCGTCGCCCGGCCTCTCACCGGCGCCTGTCGACGAATACGACTGGTCGCCATACCAATGGTTGCAGCGCAGGATGAGATAGTCGTTATCTTGCGAGTCGCCGTCTTGCGATGTTCGCTGGACAGAGTACCCAGGAGTAAGCGACGGCGCATATCCGCTCGCGGCGCAGCGGTCCCCGAATACCCGTTCGGCTTCCTGCCGCACTTTCGTCAATCGGTCGCCAAGCGCTTTGTCGTCGTACCCGCCAGGATAGTCGTAAACGTAGCTGGTCTCGGGCGGAGTGGGATAGGCTTCGTGAGTGGAAAGGTCGGCGTTCGGCTTACTGTAATCGTAGTCGTTGAGCTCGAAGATGCCTGCGATGACGGCCTGCTGCCGGCTCCAGTCGTTGAACAATTGGGTGTCGTCCGGGCCCGCGGCGGACGGCGGCACATAGAGGATCGAACTCGGCGCCGGCAAAGTCTCATGGTTGGCCGAGTCCGCCAGGACCAGGTAATGCTGGCTGGGCGAGTCGCCCTCCCCTTTGTCGAATTTGAAATAATAGTAGATCCCAAATTTCTCCATCATCCGCAGTGCGAAGTTGAGCGAGGTCTCGCGGTACTGAACTGTGTACTCGAGCGTTGGGTAGTCCTCGATCATGAGGTCCACGATGGGTCCATAACGATTGCCGCCAAGAGCCTCTTTGATGATGTCCTTGACGTTCATATTCGCGAAGATTCGGCAGTGGGACCGCAGCGACAGGATCCACGGCCAGGGCCTCAGCACCACCCGATAAAGCGGGAGGTTTAAGCGAATCCCCACCCATTTGGCCTCAGTCAAAATCCCGCTGAAGTCGCGCCCCACGCGATCGGTCGTTTCGAGGTGGACGCTGCAATTTTTTCCGAGCGCGTCTTTGAAATCGAGGTTCGGATCGGGGCTAACGGCCTCGATCCGATATTCGAAGAGCTCCCCGATCGCCTCCGTTCCCTCGAAACGCGTGAGGCACAGTTTGTCCTTGCCAAGCGGCGTCGCGAGCTTGCCGATCCGCCCATCCTGGGTTGGATTGTCAGCCATAAGAAACGCCCCTCACTTCCTCATCTTGGCGGCCGGCAACAGCAACGCTCAAAGGTCTGGCGGCGGCTCGCGCGGACGACCAGACCCTCACTGCTCGCGCGCTTCTCGCGGTGTCCTTCGTCATCCTCTAGGTTCGCCTCGAGTGTTACATCTTTGCCCTGCGCGGGCTAGGCGGAGCACGGCGCCCATGGACGAATCCACCACGGGCGAACGCTTGGCCGGGCAGAGCGTCCGGGCTCCTGGGCGGATCCGAGGACCAAGGGAGAAGGTCCGGCCAATCACGAGCCGGGAACATAAGCCGCCGTCATCACCACACCGCACCGCGCAGCCTGAAAGACCCTAACGCCGCTGTTAGGCGACACTTAGCGTGGTAACAGCCAGCCGAATTCCGAGATGTGATCTGGAACACAATGGAGTTTTTCAGGGCGTGCCACAATGTGCTATACGGATCGCTCGATCCTTAGACGTGTTCGCTCGTTCGGCGACTGAGTCAGATGGAGAAAACGCGCAAGAAGCGTTTCTTTTTCCCGGTCGTCGACGGTTGAGCGGGAGACGAAAATGACCAAATTCCTGAGCGGCTTCACGCGGCTCACTCAGGGGGCGCTCGTTGCGGCTTTGGCGGTGACGGCGATCATCCTCACCGCTGTTCCCTTGGCCGCCGCCGTGCAGCCGGCAGACAAGCGGGTCGCGCTTGTCATCGGGAACGGGGCCTATCAGAACGCCATTCGGCTCGACAATGCGGTCTTCGACGCGAAAGCCGTCGCTGAATCTTTTCGCGAGCTTGGGTTTCAGGTCGTGGACGGCTACGACCTCGACATCGACCAGATGCGATCAAAAGTCTCGGAATTCTCCGCCGCTTTGTCCGACGCCAAATCCGCAGTGGTTTACTATGCCGGTCACGGAATTTCCGTGGACGAGGAGAACTATCTCGTTCCGACCGATATCGTCCTCAAGAGCCCGACCGACCTCGATTTGAACGCGATCAGCGTCTCGTTGCTGCTCAAGCAGATGAAGCGCAACGACCGCGTCAATATCGTCATCCTCGATGCTTGCCGCGACAACCCCTTCGCTGCGGTGCTTGCAAGGCAGAAGACGCGCGCGCTCGTCGTCGAGCGTGGATTGACCCGCATCGACGGTGATCTCGCGCGCGGAACGCTGATCGCATTCGCCAGCGACCCGAAGAGCACAGCCCTCGACGGGCCGCCCGGCGAGCACAGTCCCTTCACGGCGGCGTTTCTTGCTCATCTGGACGACCCCGGGGTCACCATCGACACCGTCATGAGCCGGGTTCGAAACGACGTTTGGGAGAAGACCGGACACCACCAATTGCCGTGGGTGAATACGTCGCTCATCGGCGAGTATGAGCTCAACCCGCAGCCGACGCCGGGACTGGCCACGGAAAACGCGGAGCCGTCGCCAAATCTTGCGAACCCCCTGTCGGATGCACGGCGGACGCAAGAGGACCTCATGTGGGAATCCGCGCAGCATTCAAACCTAGGGGCCGATTATCAAGCCTATCTGAGCGCCTTCCCCGGCGGCGTGTTCGCGCAAATGGCGAAGAACAGGATCGCCAGCATGGAGAGCGCCAGGACCTCCGCCCCGGCGCCGGCACCGCAAAAACTCGCGATGACGGAGTCGACAGGTCCCAAGACGGACGAGTTGAAAGACAATCTCGGGACCGTTGACACCGAAAGGGCCCTCAACCTAGGCGCGGCGGGCGAGAGGGAAGTTCAGCAGCGTCTGACCGCGCTTGATCTCTACGCGGGACCAAAGACCGGAGCGCTTGATCCGCCGACCCGGTCTGCGCTTGCGCAATGGCAGAAAAAGAGTGGCTTCGCGCCGACATCGTTCCTCGATTCCGCTGAGCTTGCGGCGCTCAAGGCCGACAGCGAGACCGAATATGAGAAGTCGCTTACCCCTCAGCCAGCGATTCAGCCGGCCGCGCCGGAGACGCCCCGCCGCGTTTTCGTCAAACCGTCGCCGAAGTCTCCGGCGGTGCGAACGGCGAAACCTTCGGCGCCTTCGAAGCCTGTTCGACACGTGGTCAAGCGAAAGAACCCGAATCGGCCCGAGACTGCGGAACAGGCTGCGCCTCCGCCGCCGCAGGATCCAGGCGGAACTCCCGCCTGGAGGCACGCAGCGGGATTGCCGGAACTGCCGTCAGACCCCGGCATGGGCGGGCGGCCGCCAGGATTTTGGTTGGGCTCAAGCGGCGGCCTATTGATCGGAGGCTTCCGGCACCACTAAGGCCGACGATCCGACCTAACCTCGCGGAACGGCTCGCGGTCTTGGGTCGAAATCAGCTCGCAGAGGCGTATCGGCGAGCCAGCGACGACAGTCCGACCGCGAGAACCAGCACCCCGCCCTTGAAAATCGGCTGGAAGTAGGTCGGCGCGCCGAAGATGCTGAGGCCATTGAATCCGACAGCGAGGATCAGCACGCCGATCAGAGTGCCGGCGATGTGAAACTGGCCTTCTCGCAACGTGGCCGACCCGAGAAACACCGCGGCGAAAGCGTCGAGGAGATAGCCGTCGGCCGCAGCGAGGGTCCCGCTGCCGAGGAGAGAGGTCAGCAGCACGCCTGTCAGTGCCGCGCAGAAAACTGCGGTCGCAAATGCGAACATCTTCGTTCGGTCGACGCGAATTCCTGAAAGACGAGCGGCCTCGATGTTGCTGCCGACTGCCTGCATCCGTTGCCCCAAATCGGTCTTGTTAAGGATCGTCCACATGACGACAAGCAGGGCCGCCATGACGAACACCGGATTGGGCACGCCGAACAACGCGCGTCCGAGCGAGATTTCGGTGAAGGCGCGCGGGATGCCGATCGCGATCGGAAAGGCGCTGTAGAAGAAGCCAAATCAAGGCCTGAGACTGTCGAGATCAGGGCCGGTGAAGCCGCGATGAACAGGCTTGTTGAAGCGCTCGCGAGGATAGCGCTCCGCGAGCGCTTGGACCCGCCCGGATAGAAATTGGCAGGTATCAGAGGAGCGTCGCGCGCGATGAGTGAGGGCGTGATTATAACAGTTATGGCGAATCTGCTAGGGCAGATTGTTTCCATTCTTTCGGCGCACCGCGCAAAGTAGTGAAGCGATGATGAACGGCCTCGGCCCCTAGGCGGCCAAGTCGGCCGAACAACGCTCTGGAGGAGGAATCTGGCGATGCAGGTGACCTACGACTTTTCCGGCAAGAGCGTCCTTCTCATTGGGGGAACAACCGGGATCGGGCGCGCCACCGCCAATGCTTTCGCCAAGGCGGGCGCGAACCTGTTCGTGGCCGGCCTCGGCGCCGCTCAAGGCGCGAGCCTCAGGGACGAGATCAAAGCGATAAAGAAAGGGGAGATCGAATTCGCGGAAGTTGACGTCCGCGACGCGAAAGCGATGGCCGACCTCCATAAACGGGCGTTCGACCGGTTCGGCCGGATCGACGTCGCCTTCAACAATGCCGGCGTGCCGGGCAAGACCGCGCCTGTCCAGGACCTTGACGAGGACGACTTCAGTTTCCTCATCGATGTGAACCTGAAAGGCATTTTCCTGGGTCTCAAACATCAGGTGCCGCATATGATCGCTAAAGGCGGCGGCGCGATCGTCAACACCTCGTCGCTGTTCGGCGTCATGGGCTTCGCCACCACGGCGGTCTATTGCGCGAGCAAGTGGGGCGTCATCGGCCTCACCAACTCGGTCGCCCTGGAAGTCGCGCGCAAGAACATCCGCGTGAACGCGATCGCTCCCGGCTCGGTCATGACGCCGCTCTTGACCGGCATGTTCGGCAGCGAGCAGAGCGCCAAGGACACGGTCTTGCCGATGATCCCGATGGGGCGCATCAGCGATCCCTCGGAGATTGCGCAACTCGTGCTGTTCCTGTCCTCGGACGCTGCTTCATTCATCACCGGACAGGCCGTGGTCATCGACGGTGGCGGGTTCGTCGCCGGGGCCGGGGGGTAAGAACGAGCCTCAGACGTCCGGCACGACGGCGACGGCCTGGATCTCGAGCTTGGCGCGGTCTTCCATGAGCGCGGAAACCTCAACCGCGGTCATCGCTGGGAAATGACGACCAATTGTCTCGCGATAGGCGCCGCCAACGCCCTTGAGATTGTCAAGATAGTCGCGCTTGTTGATGAAATACCAGGTCATCGAGACGATGTGCTCGGGGCGAGCGTCGTCGCAGGCGAGCACGGCGACGACGTTCTGCAAGCTCTGCTTGACCTGTCCGACGAAATCGTCGGTCTCGAACACGGAATCCTTGTTCCAGCCGATCTGGCCGGCGACGTGGATGACGCGCCCGCGCGCCGAGACGCCATTGGCGTAACCGGCCGGCTTCGCCCATCCGTTCGGTTGCAGCGTTTTCAGCATGGCGCCCTCCGAATCCAAGCCGCGATCACGACGGCCGCGCCTTGATAAGCTCGCGCGCGACGATGAGCTTCTGCACCTCGGTCGCGCCTTCGTAGATGCGCAAAGCGCGAATCTCCCGATAGAGGCTCTCGACAATTTCGCCGCGTCTGACCCCACGGCCGCCAAACATCTGGAGAGCCCAATCGATGACGCGCTGAGCAGTCTCCGTTGCAGTCATCTTCGCCATGGCGGCCTCGACGGTC
>DATCEJ010000549.1:0-6863 GCA_036510135.1 Roseiarcus sp.
CGACCCTAGCCCCAGTCGATAACCCTTTCGCAGCGATGGATCGCGTCCGCCTCAGGCGTGAGTCGGCCGTCGGGCCCGTGCAGGACGAGCCCCGCTACAAGGCGCAGCGGAGCCTTGGAGCCTTTCACGCCCGAGAGGAGCAGACGATGCGCGCTCGCGCCGATCGTCGGATGGACCGGCAGAAGCGCGAGCGAGCCAAGCCGGCCTCCGATCCCCGCGAGGATCGCGCCAAGCGCGTCGGGCCGGTGGATCATCACGAACCGGCCGCCCGGCGCCAGCATCGCCAGCGACGCCTGAATCCAGTCGGCAAGCGTCGCGCCGGCCTCCGCCCCGGCCAAGACATGGGCGCGCGCTTTGCCTTCGTCGGGAGAGACGCGGACCGCGTGAGCGTCGAAGAACGGCGGGTTGGTGACGACGCAACTCGCCGATTCAGTCAGCTCGGCCTCGCGGCGCGCGCCCGAATTGAGCGCGTCGAGCCGCAGGACGCGGGTGCGCGCCTCAAGCCCGTTGCGCTCGGCGTTGCCCTTGGCAAGCGCCGCAATCTCCGGATCGATTTCGACGAGATCGACAGACGCAAGCGATGAGCGCTCAGCCAGCGCGAGGCCGACCGCGCCGACCCCCGCGCCGACGTCGACGATCCGGCCTTGTCGAGCGTCGCCCGCCGCCGCCACGAGCAGGGCGGCGTCCGTCCCGACCCGATGGCCGCGCTTCGGCTGCAGGAGCACGAGCCGGCCGCCCAGCCATCGGTCCTCAGTCAGCCCGTCGGCGGGGTCCTCGGGCCGGCGCCACGGCTCAGGCATCGCGCAGTTCTTTTCCCAGACCGGCTTCGACAAGGAGACGGCGAACCCGCCCCTCCTCTTGCCCGTCGACCAGAATCCGTCTCGGCAAGAACCCGAGTGACCCCTCGACAGCCGCCATATGCTGGTCGGCGACGAAGTAGGCGACCCGCTCCGCCTTCAGGATCGATTCGATGACGCTGATGAGAACGAGATCGTTGGTGCGCAGGATTTCGACCAAAATGGACCTCGTTTTCGGGCTCACTTGCCGCGTGGGTAGGCCGTCTTTATGGTCGCGGCGCGGTATCTGGCAAGGGAATGCGTGCGTGGGAATCGTCGTTCCACTGGAAGACAAATCGGCCGATCGTCTGATCGAGCCGCTGACGACGCTGGTCGCCGGCGACATGGCCAAGGTCAATCAGACCATCGTGTCGCGCACCGGGTCAGAGGTGACGATGATCCCCGAAGTCGCCAATCACCTCATCGCCTCGGGCGGCAAGCGGATGCGTCCGATCCTGACTTTGGCGACGGCTGGCCTTTGCGGCTATGCGGGCGAAGGCCATATCAAGCTCGCCGCCGCGGTCGAATTCATGCATACCGCGACCCTTCTGCACGATGATGTCGTCGACGAGAGCGACCTGCGCCGCGGCAAGGCGGCGGCGCGCGTGCTTTGGGGCAACGAGGCCAGTGTCCTGGTCGGCGATTTTCTTTTAGGCCAAGCCTTCAAGATGATGGTCGAAGTCGGCTCGCTGTCCTGTCTCGAGGTGTTGTCCGGCGCCGCCGTGGTGATTGCCGAGGGCGAGGTGATGCAGCTCTCGGCCGCCAAGGACACGGAGACGACCGAGGACGCCTATCTCGCCGTGATCCGCGCCAAGACCGCGGCTTTGTTCGCCGCGGCCTGCGAGGTCGGGCCCATTCTCGCCGGCCGATCCAAGGCGGAGATCGCCGCCTGCCAGGGTTACGGCGCCAATCTCGGTATCGCCTTTCAGCTCATCGACGACGCGCTCGACTATGGCGGCTCGTCGGCCAAGCTCGGCAAGAATGTCGGCGATGATTTCCGCGAGGGAAAGATCACCCTGCCGGTGGTGCTGTCCTTCCGGCGCGGGGGCACGCAAGAGCGAGAATTCTGGCGCCGGACATTGGAAAAGGGCGAGGTCGCCGATGGCGATCTCGAGTTTGCGCTGGCGACGATGAAGAAGCACCGCGCGCTCGAAGACACCATCGAGCGCGCCCGGCATTATGGCGCAATGGCCCGCGACGCCCTCGAATTGTTCGCCGCTTCCCCGTGGAAACATGCTTTGCGCGATGCGGTCGAGTTCACCATCGGCCGGGCGCATTGAGGTCAAAGCGTTCGGGCGAGGGGAGATCACTTAACGGGCAAAGATAAACGAGCCGGTTTTCCGGCTCGCCATTTTGTCGCCTTTTTAGAGGCGATTGTGAGGCGCGTCACACCCCGTCAGCCCTAAAGACTGGACAAGTTTTCACGCGCCCTTTAGCGAAGAGGAAAGCGGCGCCGGGCTAAAAGGGTAAGGCCGAGAAGGACCATGCGATGGACTATCAGCGGAGCTTCGAGGAGGCGATTGCGCGCCTGAAGGCGGAGGGGCGGTACCGCACCTTTGCCAATCTCGAGCGTGACGCGCGCCGGTTCCCGATCGCCCAATGGCGCCCCGAGGGCGAGGAAGACCGGCCGCGCGAAGTGACGGTCTGGTGCTCGAACGACTATCTCAGCATGGGCGGCCATCCCGATGTCATCGACGCCTCAGTCGAGGCGGCCTGCGCCCATGGGGCAGGGGCGGGTGGAACCCGCAACATTTCGGGCACCCACAATCCGATCGTCGAGCTCGAGGCCGAGCTTGCCGACCTTCACCGCAAGCCGGCGGCGCTTGTCTTCACCTCCGGCTGGATATCCAACCTGGCGTCGATCTCGACCATCGCCGGCCTCTTGCCAGACTGCCTCATCCTGTCCGACGCGCTCAATCACAATTCGATGATCGAGGGCGTCAGGCGCTCCGGCTGCGAGAAGCGCGTATGGCGGCACAATGACGTGGGCCATCTGGAAGAGCTGCTCGCCGCGGAGCCGCGCGACCGCGCCAAGCTTATCCTGTTCGAGAGCCTTTATTCGATGGACGGCGACATCGCGCCGATCGCCGCGATCGTGGCGCTGGCCGAAAAATACAGCGCGCTCACCTATATCGACGAGGTGCATGCGGTTGGCCTCTACGGACCTCGCGGCGGAGGCTTGAGCGAACGCGAAGGGCTTGCGGCCCGCATCGACATCATCGAAGGCACGCTGGCGAAGGGTTTTGGCTCGCTTGGCGGCTATATCGCGGCGAGCGAGCCCATCGTCGACGCGGTGAGAAGCTTCGCGCCTCAGTTCATCTTCACTTCAACGCTGCCGCCGAGCGTCGCCGCGAGCGCCGCTGCGGCCGTCAAGCATTTGAAGCGATCGACCGCCGAGCGCGACCGGCACCAGCACATGGCGAAGCTCGTCAAGCATGCTTTGCGCGCCGCCGGCCTGCCGGTCATGGACAATCCCTCGCACATCGTGCCGGTGTTGGTCGGCGACGCCCGACAATGCCGCGCGGCCAGCGCACTCCTGCTCGAGCGGCACGCGATCTACATCCAGCCGATCAACTTTCCGACGGTCGCCAGGGGGACCGAGCGCCTGCGCGTGACCCCGACGCCGGCCCATAGCGAAGCCCAAGTCGCCGATCTGGTCGAGGCTCTGGTCGACGTCTGGAAGACGCTCGGCCTCGCATTCGAGGAGTCGCGCGTCATTCCGCTCTTCCGCGCCAATGCCAGCGAGGACGCTCATTGCGTCTATCCGGAGATGAAACGCGCGGCGGAATAACGGGCGATCCGGCGTCGAAAATAAGCTTGGCCAAGCCCTTCCTCGCCGCGCTCGCCGGCGAGCGACAAAAAACGCCGCCGATCTGGCTCATGCGCCAGGCGGGTCGTTACTTGCCCGAATACCGCGAGCTCCGCACGAAGGCGCCGACGTTTCTTAAGTTTTGCTATGACCCCCGTTTGGCGGTTGAGGCGACGTTGCAGCCGATCCGGCGCTTCGGCTTCGATGCGGCGATCCTGTTCTCCGACATTCTCGTCGTGCCCGACGGGCTGGGTCAGGCCGTGTCGTTCGAGAGCGGCGAGGGCCCGCGTCTCGATCCGATCGGCGACGCGGAGGGACTGGCGAAGCTGAGAGATGAGCCCGACTGGAGCCGGCTTGCGCCCGTGTTCGAAACTCTCGACCGCCTCAAGGCCGACTTGCCGAAGGAAACAGCGCTGATCGGCTTCTGCGGCGCGCCATGGACGGTGGCGAGCTACATGATCGCCGGCCGGGGCACGCCGGACCAGGCGCCAGCGCGGCTCTTCGCCTATCGCCATCCGGACCTGTTCGCGTGGCTGATCGGCCGGCTGGTCCACGCTTCGGCCGAGTATCTTCGCCGTCAGTTCGTCGCCGGCGCGGACGCGGTGCAGATCTTCGATTCCTGGGCGGGGGTGCTGCCGCCAGCCGAATTCGACCGCTGGTGCGTCGCGCCGATTGCGGCGATCGCGGCCAAGGTTCGCGCCGCGACGCCGAACGCGCGGCTGATCGCCTTTCCGCGCGGCGCGGGGGCGCAGATCGCCAAATTCGGGGCGCTTGCCGAAATCGATGCGATCGGCCTCGACACCGCCGCGGACCCGAAGGCCGCCATCGCCGCGCTGCCGGAGCGGCTCACGCTTCAGGGCAATCTCGATCCCCTCGCGCTGGTCGCCGGCGGGCGGCGCCTCGACGAGCAGATCGAGCGCGTGCTGACCGGCTTCGAGGGCCGCGCCCATATTTTCAATCTCGGTCACGGAATTGTGCCCGAAACGCCTGTCGAGCATGTCGAGCGCCTCGTCGCCCGGGTCCGCGGCCACCGAGCGCCATGAACGATTCCCCACCTTTGGCCGACGATCCGCGCTTCGTCCCCGTGCGCGACTGGTTCGAGACCCTGCAGGGGCGGATCATCGCCGCGATGGAGGCGCTTGAGCGCGAGTTTTCAGGCGCCGGCGGAAATCGTCCGCCTGGACAATTTGTGCTCGAACCCTGGGAGCGCGCGGATGCAACCGGCCAGCCTGGCGGCGGCGGGCGCATGGCGATGCTGCGCGGGCGCCTGTTCGAGAAGATGGGCGTGCATTCTTCGGTCGTTCACGGCGCCTTTCCAAAGGAGTTTGCGTCGCAAATTCCCGGGGCCGACAAAGACCCACGCTTCTGGGCCGCCGGCGTCTCGGTGATCGCCCATCCCTGGAGCCCGCATGTGCCGACCGTGCATATGAATACGCGGCTCGTGCGCACGACCAAAACATGGTTTGGTGGTGGCGCGGACCTGACGCCGACGCTCGATGAGCGCCGCAGGGCTGATGATTCGGACGCCATAGCCTTTCTTGCGGCGATGCAGACGGCCTGCGAGCGCCATCCAGGTGTCGCGGACGCCGAGCGCTACAAAGACTGGTGCGACGAGTACTTTTATCTCAAGCATCGCAAGGAGCCGCGCGGCATCGGCGGCATCTTCTTCGACTATCTCAACAGCGCCGGCGATCTCGGCAATTCCGCGTTCGACGCTGACTTCGCCTTTGTGCGCGATGTCGGCGAGAGCTTCCTTGTGATTTACGGCGACATTGTCCGGCGCAACGCCGAGGAGCCCTGGGGCGAGGCCGAGCGCGAGCAACAATTGGCGCGCCGCGGGCGTTACGTGGAGTTCAATCTGCTCTATGATCGCGGCACGATCTTTGGCCTGAAGACTGGCGGCAACGTCGCTTCGATCCTGTCCTCGATGCCCCCGCTGGCCAGCTGGCCCTGAGCGCGCTTAAGCCAAAACTCTCGGAGAGAACCCATGACCAACGCCGCTGAATCCGGCCGCTTTCGCATTGGCGGCGCTTTTGACGTCAATCGCCTCGGTTACGGCGCGATGCGCATCGTGGGCAAAGGGATCTGGGGTCCGACCCCGCATCGCGATGAGGCTTTGAAGACGCTGCGCCGGCTGCCCGACCTCGGCGTCGATTTCATCGACACCGCCGATTCCTATGGGCCCAATTTTTCCGAGGAGCTGATCAAAGAAGCGCTCGCGCCTTACGGCAAGATTTGTATCGCGACCAAGGGCGGCCTCGCGCGCACCGGCCCGAACATCTGGGTTCCCGTTGGTCGCCCGGAATACCTTATCCAGCAGGCGCACACGAGCCGCTGGCGGCTCGGCGTCGAGATCATCGATCTCTGGCAATTGCATCGCATCGATTCGAAAGTGCCCGCCAAGGAGCAGTTCGACGCCATCGCCACGCTGATCAAGGACAAGGTGATCCGATGCGCGGGTCTGTCGGAAGTGAGCGTCGCCGAGATCGAGGTGGCCCAGAAGGTCTTCCCCGTCGCCGCGGTGCAGAACCGCTATAACTTCATCGACCGCAACAGCGAGGCGGCGCTCGAGTACTGCGAGAAGCATAACATCGGCTTCATCCCCTGGGCGCCGCTCGACGCCGGCACGTCGGCGAAGCCGGGCTCGGCCCTGGACGCGATTGCGCACAAGCACAAAGCGAGCCCCGGCCAGATTGCGCTCGCCTGGCTCCTGAAGCGCAGTCCGGTCATGCTGCCGATCCCCGGCACCGGCAAAGTCGCGCATCTGGAGGAGAATGTCGGCGCAGCCGCGATCAAGCTCACGGACGAAGAATTCGCGGCGCTCGACAGCGTGGGGCGCGCGGCCAAGTAACCGGGCACCGGGCCGCCGAGGCGCTTCTCGTTTTGAAGCACCGGCGAGCCCGTTCACCTAGCTCCTCAAGACCGCGCAGGCGCCGCCGACTGCCTGGATCCGAGCGCAAAGCCGTCTTGCTTCACCGCCGGTCTGAGCGGGCAGGCGGACACGATAGAACGGCCGCCAGCCACGGCTGCGCAGGACGGAGCCGAGCACGAATGGCTGCATGTCTCCCATCACGCTTGAATAATCATGCCGGGCGCGCTCGAAGGCGCGCAAAGCTGAGCCTTTCGAGAAGCTGGCGGCGATCTGCACGCCCCAGGGAGCAAACCAGCCCGAAACGACGGAGGAGGGCGCCGTCACGCGAAGCGCAGCAACGAGGCTC
>DATCEJ010000550.1:0-5862 GCA_036510135.1 Roseiarcus sp.
AACGCGACCTTTCCTGGCGCAATCGGCCGGATGATCCAGCCGATCGTCCCCGCGGCGCTTGCGGTGCGCAACGATCCCGGCGATTTCACCAACAACGCCGCCAAGGAGAGCGCGAAGCGGACCGCGAGCGGCCTGACCGCCACGAGCACACTCATCGCCGACCTTGTGAGCAAGGGAAAAGTGAAGATCGTGGCGGCAATCTACGACCTTGAAACGGGCGTCGTCACTTACCTCGATTAGCGGCGCGGCGCCGGGACGATCGGCCGCGAACTTACGCAGGACCGAGCCGGATCATTCCGGCGGTACGATGATGATGCGCGGATGCCTGGCGCCGGCGAGCCGCGAGATCTGCTGATTCCTCGGCCACAGATGGTCGCGCAGACCCTCTCGTTGGCCCGATCCCCTGGCGAGCCCGCCGCAAGCGGCGTTCATCGAGCGTTAATCGCTCCCCATATCTGTTGGCCCGCCAGCGTCGTTGGCCACACTAGCGGAGTTGTTTCCCCCGCACTAATCTACCGGCTGGCCACGAACGTCAGGACGATACCCATGGCTGGCCGCCTTTCTGGGAGCCAACGAAATGGATATGATTGCGGCCGTGGCCGCGAAGAAGCTTGGCAAGTTTCTCGCCAAAGACTTCCGCGAGATTTTTGGCTCGAGCCAAAACGACGAAGCCGAGCGTCTGGGCGCGCTGGCCCGGACGACGATCGAATGCATCGCCAGGAGCGACGCGCTCTACCACACGTACGAGCACACCATGCTCGTATCCATGGTTGGCCGCGACATCCTGCGCGGACGGACGCTGGCGCACACAGTCCAGCCGGAGGACTACATCCACCTCATCGTTGCTTGCCTCTTGCACGACATCGGCTTCGTTCGCGGCGTGCTCAGCGGCGACACCAAGACTGAGTTCGTCATCGACAAGAACGGGCGAACGGTTACGCTCCCGCGCGGAGCGTCGGACGCGTCGCTTGCCGCCTATCATGTCGATCGGTCAAAATTGTTCGTTTACGAGCGCCTGGGCAAGTCGACGACAATCGACCCGGCCCGCGTCGCCGCCGCGATCGAACTGACCCGCTTTCCCCCGACCCCGACTTCGGACTCGGATCAAATTGGACTCGAACCAAGGCTGGTCCAAGCCGCCGATCTGATCGGGCAGCTTGGGGATCCCCTGTATCCAAAGAAGGCCAATGCGCTGTTCTACGAGTTCGAGGAGCTCGGCAGCAATCGGCAGTTCGGTTACGCTTCCCCCGCCGACCTGGTCGAGAAGTTTCCGGCATTTTACTGGAACACGGTCTCAACCCATCTCGAGGAGGGGATGAAATATCTGAGCCTGACGGCGTCAGGGCGCCAATGGATCGCCAATTTGCACAATCATATTTTCAACGCCGAGCACTTCAACTGGCAGATGGGCCCGCAGATCTGAGCGCCGGCGCCGGTTGTAGCCGCGCTCGGTGAGCGCGGCGGACGCGGTCCATAGGGCGTCCGGAAGGACGCCCGTCTACCGACGGGCTATGGACCGTGTCTACAAGTCCGGTGAAGACCGCCCCCCGCGCGCGTCCTCGAGCGCTGCGGCGAGCGCGCGTCGGAGGGAATGCATCTGGTCCAGGAGATGCAGGACCACGCCGAGCCCCTCGTGGTTCACGCCCATATTGTCTCTGAGGTCGCGGATCAGGTTGGCGCGCGCCAGATCCATGTCGGTGAACGAAAGCTCGTCGGCGAAGTGGCCGGGAATCAGCCACTCCTCTTCAAGCCAGACCGTGAGCGTTGGCCGATCGAGCCGCGCGCGCTGCAAAAATTCCCGCTCATTGATCATTGCTCACATCTCCTTGCGCGGATCGTAAGCCCCAGCCGGCTTCCAATCGGCCAGGAAGGCGTCGAGTTCGGGCTCGGCCTCGGTCGGCATCATCACTTTGAGCCTGACCAGTTCGTCGCCGGCGCGGCCGCGCGTCTTCACGCCCTTAGCCCGGAGGCGCAGCATGTCGCCGGTGTTCGATCGCTTCGGGATTTTGAGCATGACGCTTCCCGTCGTCGTCGGGGTTCTGACTTCAGCCCCCAGCGCCGCCTCCTTCACACTGATCGGCAAGTCGAGCAGGATGTCGTCGCCTTCGCGAGTGAAATAGCGGTGCGGCTTGACCGCGATCTGCACCAGCGCGTCGCCCGGCGGGCCCTCGCCCGGACTCGGCGCGCCCTTGCCGCGCAGCCTGAGCGTCTGCCCGTCCTCGACTCCGGCCGGAATGGTCACATCCAACGTCCCGCCTTGCGGCAACGTGATCGTCTTTGTCGCGCCATTCACTGCGTCGAGGAAATCAACGGGAAGTTCGTAATACAGGTCCGCGCCCGGCCGTCGCCGTGTCTGCTCGGCGCGCCGGCGCAGCAGCTCCGCGAACAGATCGTCGCCCTGCGCGAAGTCCCCGTAGGCTGACTGGCTGTCGTACGGATGGCCGCCCTCGGCGGCGTAGTCGCGGTAATAGCGCGCGTTGGGAGGCGCCTTCTCCGCGCCCGAAGCGTCGATCTCACCGGCGTCGAAGCGGCGCCGCTTCTCGGCATCGGAAAGCAGATCGTTAGCTGCGGCGACCTCCTTGAACCGCTCCTCCGACTGCTTGTCGCCGGGATTGAGATCCGGGTGCAGCTTCTTGGCAAGCTTTCGGTAGGCGGTGCGAATCTCGTCGGCCGAGGCGGTCCTGGCGATTCCGAGGGTTTCGTAAGGGTCTTTCATACGCGGGATCCGTCGCGGGCGAGGCTGATGAGCCTTAGCAGAAGTCCCGGCAATGTCTCCAGGCGGCTGTGCGGCGTGACTCAGAGGCATTCGGCGGCGCCCTTGTTGGCCCGTTGGTCCGGCGGCGGCGTGTCCGGCGCGATCGTGTCGGCGATCGTCGGCATGGTCATGAACAGCATGAAGAGCCCTGAGCGCTTCCCTCGGCCACGCCAAAATACTACTGTCTTGCCGCCAAGGGACACGACCCTTAGCGAAGGAGCCGTTTAGGCTTTAGCTGGCGCGCGCCAGCGGGGGTTAGGAGCGCGATTCATGGGATTGATCAGTTTCGTCAAAAGCGCCGGCGAGAAGCTCTTCGGCGCGAGTGAAGCGAAGGCGGCGACAGTCGACACCCTGCACAAGGAGCTCGAGAAGCATGGCCTCGATCCCTCCGGCGTGAAGATCTCCGTCGACGGCGACAAGGTGCATGTGACGGGCACCGCCGCCAACACGGAGCAGGCCGAAAAAATCGCCATCGCGCTCGGCAACACGGTCGGCGTGCAGACGGTGCAGAACGACATCAAGCCGGCTGCGCCAGCGCCGGAATCAAAGTTCTACACGGTCAAGAGCGGCGACACGCTGTGGGCGATTTCGGAGAGGGAATACGGCAAGGGCAAGGGCGACAAATACGACACCATTTTCCAGGCCAACCGCCCGATGCTGACTCATCCCGACAAGATTTACCCGGGCCAGGTGCTGCGCATCCCTCCGTTGAGCTGACTCAGGCTCGCTGGATCACGGTGAAAAACGCGCGGGCGTCTTCTTGACGCCCGGCGCCGCCACCCTCACTTCGCGTCCAGCCCGTAGAGCGTGTGCAGCGTGCGCACCGCGAGCTCGGTGTAGGCGTCGTCGATCAGCATCGAGAACTTGATCTCCGACGTCGTGATGGCGCGGATGTTTATGCCCTTCTCGGCCAGCGCCTTGAAGGCGCGCGCGGCGACGCCGGAATGCGAGCGCATGCCGACGCCGATCGCCGAGATCTTCACCACGTCCTGGGCGCCGTGCAGCTTGGCGTAGCCGATCTTCGCCTGCCGCTGCTTGATGAGCTTGATCGCGCGCTCGTACTCGGTCGCCGGCACGGTGAAGGTGATGTCGGTCGTCGTCGCGTCGCCTGACACGACCTGAATGATCATGTCGACGTTGATGTTGGCGTCGGCGAGCGGCACGAAGATCGCCGCGGCGACTCCGGGCTTGTCCGCCACCTGGCGCAAGGTGATTTGCGCTTCGTCGCGCGAGAAGGCGATGCCGGTGACGACCTCCTGCTCCATGATTTCCTCCTCGTCGCAGATAAGCGTGCCAAGCTGAGGGCGCTTCGGATCGTCGAAGGACGAGCGCACATAAAGCTTGACCTTGTTCACCATCGCCAATTCGACCGAGCGCACTTGCAACACCTTCGCGCCAAGCGAAGCCATTTCCAGCATTTCCTCGAACGCCACTTTGGCGAGCCGGCGCGCCTTCGGCACGACGCGCGGGTCGGAGGTGTAGACGCCGTCGACGTCGGTATAGATATCACAGCGGTCGGCCGAGATCGCCGCGGCGAGCGCGACAGCCGACGTGTCCGAGCCGCCGCGTCCAAGCGTCGTCACCCGATTACTGGCTTTATGGACGCCCTGGAACCCGGCGACGACGGCGATCTCGCCGGCCGCGAACCCCTCCCCGAGCGCCGTTCCGTCGATGCCCGCAATGCGGGCCGAGCCATGCGCATCGTCGGTGACGAGCGGGATCTGCCACCCCGCCCACGAGCGCGCCTTGAGCCCCATGTCCTTGAGCACCAGCGCCAGCAGTCCGGCGGTCACGAGTTCGCCCGAGGCGACGACGGAATCATATTCGGGGTTGTCGAAGTGGGAGCCTGCTTCCCTGCACCAAGCGACAAGCTCGTTGGTCTTTCCCGCCATCGCCGAGACGACGACGGCAACCTCCGCACGGCCATCGATCTCCCGTTTCACATGCGCGGCGACGTTGCGGATGTGTTGAAGGTCGGCGACCGACGTGCCGCCGAATTTCATCACCAGACGCGACATGATCCTTCAAGCCTTGGGGAGACGCGCGGAGTCGCGCGATGCGTGGAGGCGGCCTATAAGGCCGTGCGCCGGGTGGGTCAACGCTCATGGCCGCCGGGCGAGGGGTGCGGGAAGGATCGCGATGTCAGTCAGGCCGTCGCCGAGCGTCAAGTCCGAGGAGGTCGCGCGCTTCGAGGCGCTGGGCGACACATGGTGGGATTCGGACGGCCCGATGGCGCCGCTTCATCGCGTGAACCCGATCCGGATCGGCTGGGCGCGCGACCTGATCGTGCGGCATTTCAAGCTTGAGACCGGGGTTGGCGCGCCGCTCGCCGGAATCGACCTCCTTGACGTCGGCTGCGGCGCCGGACTGTTCGCCGAGCCGTTGGCCCGGCTCGGCGCCAATGTCATCGTCGTCGATCCGGCGCCCGCCGCGGTTCAAGCCGCCCGCCATCATGCCGAGGAGACGGGCGCCAGGCTCGCCTACCGCATGGGCACGCTCGAGGAGCTGGCTGAGGAGGCGCAACGCTTCGATGTCGTCAGCGCGATGGAGGTGATCGAGCACGCGGCCGATCCAAAGCGCTTCGTCGCTGTCGCCGCCTCGCTGGTCAAGCCCGGCGGGCTTTTGCTCGTCTCGACTCTCAACCGCACATTGAGGAGCTTCGCGCTCGCGATCGTCGGCGCCGAATATGTGTTGCGCTGGCTCGAGCCCGGCACGCACCGGTGGGAGCAATTCGTGACGCCGCTCGAGCTCACCGGCTTCGCCCGCGCCGCAGGCTTAAGGCGCCAGAGCCTGCGCGGCATGGTCTACGATCCGTTCAGGCGCGACTGGCGGCTGTCGTCCGATACGGGCGTGAACTATTTGTTCGCCGCGACGAAGGCGGGCGGCTAGAGCCAAAGCTCAATCGCCTTTGCGGGAACGGCCACTTCGGGCGGATTTCTGCCTGTCCGCTTAAGGACAGGTCCGTAAAAAATTGGACATTCGCGCGTGGTTGAAAGGACCGAGAGCGGCCATTCCACCCACTTGATACAAAACAGGAACACCCCTTGACACAGCCCTTCGTATGGATTACCTGATGTTACCTATGGGGTAACAATACAGCTGCAAAA
>DATCEJ010000551.1:0-3600 GCA_036510135.1 Roseiarcus sp.
ACACCGACGCCTTCTGGATCGAGGGGCCGCGCTAGAATATTGCGCGCCTCGCCCGGAGTTTCGATGCCGAGACGATGGACATCCTGCTGTTGGTCGCGGCCGGCGCCGGGGCGGTCGGCGTCGATTGGCCCGGCGATTTCGTCATGACACATGACGGACGGCTTCAGCCGCGTGAGCCACGCCATGTCGCGCCCTTCGTCTACACCGGCGTCGGGATCGTCAAGCCGCAGTTGTTCGCAGGCGAGACGGCGGAGGTATTCCGCCTCGCCCCTTTCTTTCACGCCGCTGCTGCGAAGGGCCGGCTTTATGGCGTGCGTCTCGATGGTCTTTGGGTGCATGTCGGGCGCCCGGAGAGCATCGTGGAAGCGGAAACGGCCATTGACCGCTCCACCCTGTGAGCGCCCCTTGTCCGGCTTGTGGACTCTTGATGGCCGCGGCCGATCTCGGCCTGATGGAAAACCCTCGGAAATCGTCTTCCTGGCCATGTGTCGCGAAAGTCAGCGCTCTTGCGGCATGTATCGTACAGTTACACCCATTCTCTTTGAGTGCGACTCGTCTTGGTATTAGGCGTTAACGTCGAGACAGTTCGCTCTGTCGCCATTCATCGATGTCCCCAAAAGTTAGCACGTCCTCGCGGACAACCAAGCGCGCAAGCGCCTCTTCTATCCTTGCATACGCGACAGTTTCCCCTTCATCCCAGAAGCCAGGGAAGTTTTCGGTCGCCATCGCAATAATCATCGCGACCTTCCGGCGACGACCTTTAAGAATTTCATCGAAGAACGCTTGCTCCAATTGCGCTATGGACGGCTCGGTCATGGCGTTCGCGTGATTTGCTTCAATCGTTTCCGCACGGTCTGTGGGAATCTCGCGAAAGGCGCCGCCGCGTCAACCCCAGCCCATCGGCCAACACCGGCGGTCCGCGACCGATGGAAACAGGCCCTCCGGCTCCATTGCCCAAATCGGGCGAACTGGCCTATTCCGTCCCCTCGTTTGAGTCGGGGCGGATTGGCGCGCCCACGCGGGGGACCTCAAAGCCATGAAACTGCCGAGCCAGATCGGCCCCATCCACTTCGTCGGCATCGGCGGCATTGGCATGTCGGGCATTGCCGAGGTGCTGCTCAACCTTGGCCATCAGGTTCAGGGCTCGGACCTGAGCGACAACGCCAACGTCAAGCGCCTGCGCGAGCAGGGCGCGACCGTGTTTGTTGGCCACGACAAGGCCAACCTCGGCGCCGCGGCGGTGGTCGTCATTTCGTCGGCCGTGAAGCGCGACAATCCCGAGGTCGTCGCGGCGCGAGCGAAGCGCATTCCCGTCGTTCGCCGGGCCGAGATGCTGGCCGAGCTGATGCGGCTCAAGCAATGCGTGGCCGTGGCCGGCACGCATGGCAAGACCACGACGACGTCGCTGGTCGCGACGCTGCTCGACGCCGCCGGGCTCGATCCGACCGTGATCAACGGGGGCATCATCAACGCCTACGGGACCAACGCGCGGCTTGGCGCCGGTGATTGGATGGTGGTCGAGGCCGACGAGAGCGACGGCACATTCCTCAAGCTTCCCGCCGACATCGCCATCGTCACCAACATCGATCCCGAGCACCTCGACCACTTCAAAACCTTCGACGCTATCAAGGACGCTTTTCTGGCGCTGATCGGAAATCTGCCGTTCTATGGCTTCGCGGTCATGTGCCTCGATCATCCGACCGTGCAGGAACTCGTCGGCCAGGTCGAAGACCGCCGGATTCTCACCTACGGCGAGAATCCGCAGGCCGATGTGCGCCTCATGGACGTGAACCTCGCCGGCGGCGTCACACGATTCTCGGCGCTGATCCGTGATCGGGCGACGGGGAACGCCACCTTTATCGATGACCTCGCGTTGCCAATGCCCGGCCGGCACAATGCGCTCAACGCCACCGCCGCCATTGCGGTCGCGCACGAGCTCGGCGCGCCGATCGACGTCATCCGCAAAGCAATCGCCGGCTTTGGCGGCGTCCGGCGGCGCTTCACCCGCACGGGGACATGGAACGGCGTCGCCATCTATGACGACTACGGCCACCATCCGGTCGAAATCGCCGCCGTCTTGAGCGCCGCCCGGGCGGCGACCGAGGCTAAGGTGATCGCAATCGTGCAGCCGCATCGCTTTACCCGCCTCGCCTCGCTGTTCGACGCCTTCGCCACCTGCTTCAACGACGCCGACACCGTCATCGTCGCTGACGTCTATGCGGCCGGCGAAGCGCCGATCGCAGGCGTCGACAAAGCGGCGCTGGCGACCGCGATCGCCGCCCATGGCCATCGCCACGCGCTGTTGCTGCCCTCGCCCGAGAAATTGGCGGGCATGGTGCATTCGCTGGCGAAGCCGGGCGACACGGTCATTTGCCTCGGCGCCGGGTCGATCACGCAATGGGCCTATGCGCTGCCGGGCGAACTCGCCGCGCTCGACAAGGCCTGACGCTTCGCAGATGCGTTTTCCCGACCTGGTCGATGAGGTGAAGGCGCGGGCGCCCCGGCTGCGCGGACGCCTCACAGCCGATGCCCCGATCGCGGAGGCGACCTGGTTCCGGGCCGGCGGCCCGGCTGAGGCCCTGTTTTCTCCGGCCGACGAGGACGATCTGGCTCATGTCCTGTCGGCTCTCCCGCGCGAAATCCCGGTTACGACCATCGGTCTCGGCTCCAACCTCATCGTGCGCGATGGCGGGATAGAGGGGCTCGTCATCCGGCTCGGCGGCCGGGCTTTCGGCGCGGTCGAGATCATGGAGGCCTCGCGCATTGTCGCCGGGGCCGCGACGCCGGACCTTTATGTCGCCAAGGCCGCAGCGATCGCGGGCGTCGATGGCTTGGCGTTCCTCCGCGGCGTGCCCGGTTCGATCGGCGGCGCTCTTGTCATGAACGCCGGCGCGCATGGTGGCGAGATCAAGGACGCGCTCATCGAAGCGCATGGGCTCGACCGGACGGGCGCCAAACGCGTCTTTTCGAACGCGGAAATGGGCTTTTCCTATCGCCATAGCTTGGCGCCGGACGAAATCGTGTTCACCGGCGCAATGTTTCAGGGCCGCCCCGGCGAGGCCAAGGCGATCGAAGCCGAGATGGAGCGCATCACCCGCGCGCGCGAAGCCTCGCAGCCGATTCGCGAGAAGACTGGCGGCTCCACGTTCAAAAATCCGCCGGGCATGAAGGCATGGGAACTCATCGACAAGGCGGGATGCCGGGGTTTAACCCTCGGCGGCGCCCAGGTCTCGACCATGCACTGCAACTTTCTCATCAATCTTGGCGACGCGACCGCCGCCGATCTCGAGGCGCTCGGCGAGGAGGTCAGACGCCGGGTGCTAGAGACGAGCGGAATTGCGCTCGAATGGGAAATCAAGCGGGTCGGCGTCGGTCTTGGGGCTTAGAGACGCTATTCAACGCCGAATGTCGCAAGCCAATGCTCTCGTCACAATTCCGAGCGCCCTGTCGTGTTTGCGGAAGCGGCGACCCACATCATGAGCGAATGAGAAGCGCCGTCGATCCGCGTGGCATAATTCTTGTGTAACATGCTGCGGGTATGTTGGCGGCTTCTGCGGCGCGTCAGTCGGCGAAACGGACGATCGGGAAAGAGTTAGGCGA
>DATCEJ010000552.1:0-16561 GCA_036510135.1 Roseiarcus sp.
GATGTACCAGCTCACCGAGGCGGCGCGGAAGGCGGGCGCCAAGGCGAAGCGCATCGAGGAGCACAAGCACGCGCGCGCCCCTGCCGCCGAGCCGACGGTCAAGGCGAGCGTGGAGGCGGTGAAGTAGGGCAGGCTCCTGAGCTGCCCCTCGCTGGCCGGCGGATTCAACCGGCGCGCGAGTTTGCGCCAAGAAAATCCAAATAAAACCAAGCAAATCCAAGCAAAAGTCCTTGGATTTACTTGGATTCTCTTGGCCGAATCGAGCCTTTTCAAAGGGTTATGGCGAATCCAAATAAAAAAATTTCCCTCAGCCTCTCCTCGCGTCCCGGGTTGTGGATGAGAGACGCCTCAAGCCGATTTGTCCCCGTTATCGGACGGTCCACGACCAAGCATGATGAGCCGCATTCCTCGTTGTCGGCATCATAGCGCCGATTTCTGTTTAATGAAATAAAAATCTACAAATTCTAGAATTGCCTCAGTTCGGCGGCCGCCCGGCCGTTGTCTCGGAAGCCTGACGCAATCATTTCTGGCAGGGCAGAGCGGGGCTGGAACGATGAGCCAATCCGGGCGTTTGTATCTGCGCTGATTTCAGCGCTGGAGTACGATAATGGGTAGCACGGCTGACAAAGCGAGCGGGCTTGCCAATGAAGCGATGGGCAAGGCCAAGCAAGGCGTTGGTTCAGTAGTCGGGTCAGACAAGCTCAAGGCCGAAGGCGCCGCGCAGGAAGTGAAGGGCGATGCTCAAAAGGCGGTTGGAGACGCCAAGGCCGCGGTGAAGACCGGCGCCAATAAGGTCGCCGACGCTGCAAACAAGAATCTCTGATATCTTGAGAGCTTGAAGGGCCGGCCGGTGCGCGAACCGGCCGGCTTTTTCACGACTCATCCCGTAGACCCCCTCCGACCGACGACACCGCAGCGACAACTCGCCGCCTGGCTTTGGCTCCCCTTTCAGCCCCGCGCCTCGGAGGTTCGACGGAGCGCGACAATGGCAAACCGGTGCGGCTGTGGCATGGTTTCGATCCCCAAATCACCGAGTCTAGCGCGTTGATTTCCGACGTTCCATGCGCTCGCCGCGCTCTCCCTCAACGCTAAGGACTGGATCGGCTGTCCGGAGGACTGGCGTGCTCCGGATGATTTCGGCCGTCGATAAAGCCAAATCGGGACGAAAGTCGGCAAAAATGCGCGTGTATTAGAGGGTGAGCGAAGGGCGCGAGGAGCGCTGAACCCGGTTTCGGCTTCGCGCGTTTTGCAGCCTGGCAGAAATATTTGAAACAAATTGATGAAAGTCGAAATCCGTGTTATGAATCGAACACTCGGAACCGAACCCTCCAATCGCTCGGCCGCCTGTGGACCGAAAAAACGGACACGGATTGCTATCGGATTTTGCGAATGGGTGATGGAGAATTGCGGAAAATGGATTTTTTGTTTGGATTCGCCGTAACCCGTTGAAAAGGCTCGAATCGGCCAAGGGAATCCAAGGAAATCCAAGCTTTTTTCCTTGGTTTTCCTTGGTTTTCCTTGCATTTATTTGGCGACAGGGAGCGCGCCGCGCCGCTCACAGGTTCATCTGCGTCTGCACGACGAGCGCGACCAGCTTCGCCTCTTGCGAGGGGCAAGCGGGAGGTGAAACGCGCCGAATCCACGACCTGGTCCTCGCCGCCCCTTTTGTGACGCGTTGACGCGTCGAGCGAGCCGCCGCTATAGTTTTCATCAATCGGCGATCGACTGAGCCATGGCGCCTTGCAGGCGCTGCCTAGGAATGGGCTTAGCTCGCTGGGCCGCAAAATAGAGACAATCGCGGCGCGCGCGGCGCCGACGAGATCGGGAGGAAGCTGAGCATGACGAGGTTATTGTCTATATCGACGGCGATCGCAGGCGCGATGTTCGCGCTCACTTCGTCGCTTGGCGCTGAGGCCGGAGAGTTCGACGGCGTCACTGTGAACATCATGACGCAAACTGGCGCGATCCAGGAGCCGCTGCAGCGGCGCGCTCCCGAATTCGAGAAGCAGACCGGTGCGAAGATCAACATTATCGCGGTTCCCTTCTCCGACCTCTATCAGAAAGTCCTGACCGACTGGGCGAGCGGCACCAACTCGGTCGACGCAGCGGTGTTCGCGCCGCAGTGGATGGTCGACTACGTCTCGGGCGGCTATCTCGAGGAGCTCGGACCGCGGATCGCCAAGGACAAGAACATCCAGTGGGACGAGATCGCGCCATTCTTCCGTAATTTCTCGGCGACCTACGACGGCAAGATCTATCTCGTTCCGCTCGATGGCGATTTCCACATGCTCTATTACCGCACGGACGTGCTGGAGAAAGCGGGCCTGAAGCCTCCGAAGACCTGGGACGAATATCTCGAAGTCGCCAAGGCAGTGAACGGCAAGGAGTTCGACGGAACCAAGGTTTACGGCTCCTGCATCGCCAAGAAGCGCAACGCCCAGAGCTATTGGTTCATCACTGACATCAGCGGCTCGATGATTCAGTCGAAGGGAACGGGCCAGGGCACGTTCTTCGACACGAAGGACATGAAGCCGCTCATCGACAACGACGCATTCCGCAAAGCGCTCGACTTTCTCAAGGAATCGGGCAAGTACGGGCCGCCGGACGAACTCAACATGGACGTGAGCGACACGCGTCCGCTCTTCGTCTCCGGCAAGTGCGCCCTCAACCTCGACTGGGGCGACGTCGGCGTGCTGGCGATCGACCCCAAGTCCTCGAAGGTGATCGACAAGACTGGCTCCGTGATCACGCCCGGCTCGAAGGAAGCGCTGAACTGGTCTACTGGCAAGCTTGAGGCCTGCACCAAGGAGAACTGCCCCTACGCCATCGACGGCGTGAACCATTCGCCCTACGCCGCGTTCGGCGGCTGGAGCGGAGGCATCAACGTCAAGGCCAAGGAGAAGGTCAAAGACGCCGCCTACGCCTTCCTGTCGTACATGTCACAGCCGGCGCAGTCGAACGTCGACGTGACGATCGGCGTGACCGGATTCAATCCCTACCGGACGTCCCAGTTCACGTATAACGATATCTGGAAGAAGGCGGGAATGAGCAAGGTGGCGGGAGACAGCTATCTTGGCGCGATCAAGGATAGTCTCGACAGTCCGAACATGATCCTCGACCTGCGCATCCCGCAGAACCAGAAATATCAGCAGGTCGTGCTCGACGAGGCGATCGCGCGCTTTCTGTCCGGCGAAATCGACAAGGAGCAGACGGTCAAGGCGGTGCTTGACGGCTGGAACGACCTTAACGAGCAGATCGGCGTCGAGAGCCAGCTCAAGTTCTATAAGGGCTCGCTCGGCATCAAGCGCTGACGCGCTCGCCTTGTTCCCGGCGCGTCGCGGCGCGCCGGGAGACCCCATCTCAAACGGCATCGTGAGCGAGAATAGCGCGCCGAGAGCGGAAACGTCTTAAGGATAAATGACCCTAGCTCAGGTAGCGCCGACTGAGATCCAAACGCGCGAGACCCGCGACGAATGGATTGATCGCCATGCTGGCCGCATCATGGTGCTGCCGGCCGTCATCATCCTGCTCTGCTTTGCGATCTTCCCGCTGATCGTTTCGTTCTATCTGTCGCTTTGCCGCTTCGCGCTGGCGGGCGGCAGCTTCACGCTGACCTTCATCGGGCTCTACAACTACAAACGCTTGCTGGTCGGCGTCCAGCAATATCACCTCATCGGCACGATGAAGCCGATTGAGACGTCTGGCTGGATCGCCTTTGCCGTCTTCACCGTAGCCGTCCTCTATTGGCTGGTCCGCTATGTCAGGACCGAATTCACTGTTTTTGGCTTCATTGGACGGCTCATTTCCATTGCGCTTGCGACTGGGCTCCTCCTGGCGCTGCTCGCGACGCTGCCTCAGAAAGCCTACCAGGGCACGTTGCTGACGACTTGCCTCTACGTTCTCTTCGGCGTCACCGCCCAGTTTGCGATCGGCCTCGGGCTCGCGCTTCTCTGCGCGCAGCCCATCCGCGGACGCAGCTTCTTTCGGGTCGCCTTCTTCATTCCACTGATGGTGACGCCTGTCGGCGTCGCCTACATGTTCCGTATGCTCGCCGACATGCAGAAGGGGCCATTCGCGCCCATGAGCGCGGTGCTCGGCCTCGGCGCATGGTCCTGGGCCGACCAGGCCTGGTCGGCGCGGCTCATGGTTCTGATCGGCGACACCTGGCAGTGGACGCCGTTCATGTTCATCGTGCTGCTGGCCGCGATCGAGAACCAGCCGCGCGACCAGCTCGAGGCGGCTCGCCTTGATGGGGCGAGCGGTTTCCAGATCTTCCGCGACATCACCTGGCCTTCGATCGCGCCGATCGCGGCGACCGTCGTCCTCATCCGGTTGATCGAGGCGTTCAAGATCATCGACATCCCAAACGTTCTGACCGCGGGCGGCCCAGGCCTCGCGACCGAATCGATGACTCTGCATTCTTTCATCGCCTGGCGGACCCAGGACCTCGGCGGCTCCGCGGCGATCGGCTATCTCTTACTCTTCGTTTCCACGATCACCTGCGTGTCGTTCTTCAACTACGTGGTCCGCCCGACGCGGAGATATCAGTGAGCGACGCCGTCGAATCCCGCGGTCTCATAAGTCGCCTGTTCGAGGCGAAGAGCCTCGAGGAGATGGCAGCGCCGACGAAGATCCTGGTTTACGCCGTCCTCGGCTTATGGACGCTCGTTGTCCTCTTTCCCCTCTACTGGGTGCTGGTGACCTCGTTCAAGATCGAGGTCCAGGTTGACAGCGGTCCCTTCTACATTCCGTTCGTCGATTTCAAGCCGACGCTTGACGCCTGGAACTTTATGCTTCTGCAAAACAATACGCTCGGCCCCTATCTCAACTCGATCGTGGTGACGCTCGCCAGCACCGTGCTGGCGCTGCTCATCGGCGCGCTTGCGGCCTACGCGCTGGTGCGCATCCGTTTCCAGGTCAAGCTGGCCGCGATCGTGACTTTCCTCGTGCTTCTGATCACGGTCATCGTCGCGGTCGCAGCCCTGCATGTGCCTTGGCAAGCCGCGGGCGCGATCGCAATCGCGCTCTTCCTGCTCGCGCTTGGCACGTTTGTTCGTCGCTTCAAGGCCGCGGTCGGCAACAACGACATCGAGTTCTGGATGATCTCGAACCGGATCATGCCGCCGATCGTCGCCGTGCTGCCGATCTATGTGATGTTCCAGCATCTCCACTTGCTCGATACCCAATTCGCGCTGATCGCGACCTATACCGGTGTCAACCTGCCGATCGTCGTTTGGCTGACGCGCGACTTCTTCGCCGGTGTGCCGCTCGACCTCGAGGAGAGCGCGGAGATCGATGGCGCTTCGAAGTTCCGGGTGTTCTTCACGATCGCGCTGCCGCTTGTGCGCTCGGGCCTCGCCGCGACCTTCATGCTCGTGTTCATCCTGGCCTGGAACGAGTTCCTGCTTGCGCTGTTCCTCACCAACGCGAGAGCTCAGACCATGCCGGTGCTGGTTGCGGCGCAGAATACGACGCGCGGGCCGCAATGGTGGTACATGTCGGTGCTGATCGTCATCATGATCGCGCCGGTCATTGTCATCGCCGCGTTCCTTCAGAAGCACATTGCGCGGGGTCTGCTCGTCGGCGCGGTCAAGGGATAGCGCCGATGCGGGTGAGGCTCGAGAACATCTATAAGTCCTTCGGGTCGGTGGAGGTGGTCAAGGGTCTGGATCTCGAGGTTCAGGACGGCGAATTCCTCGTCCTGCTCGGGGCGTCGGGTTCAGGCAAGACGACGGCGCTGCGCATGATCGCCGGTCTCGAAAAGGTTTCCTCCGGCTCAATCCGCATCGGCGACCGCGACGTCACCAACGTGTTGCCGAAGTATCGCGACGTCGCGATGGTTTTCCAGTCCTACGCGCTCTACCCGCACATGACCGTGTTCGCCAACATCGCCTATCCGCTGACGGTGCGCGGCCAGTCGAAAGCCGAAGTCGAGGCGGCGGTCAAGGACGTCGCGCGTCAGGTGCAACTCGATACACTGCTCGAGCGCTATCCCCGGCAGCTATCGGGCGGCCAGCGTCAGCGCGTGGCGCTCGCTCGCGCTATGATCCGTCGCCCCGCGGCGTTCCTGATGGACGAGCCTTTATCAAATCTCGACGCCAAACTGCGGGGCTACATGCGCGCCGAGCTCAAGCACATGCAGCATCGGCTCGGCATCACCACCCTCTATGTGACGCACGACCAGATCGAGGCGATGACGCTTGCTCATCGCGTGGCTCTGCTCGAGAAAGGCGTGCTGCAGCAGCTCGACACGCCGACGAATATGTACAATGCGCCCGCCAACCTGTTCGTCGCCGGTTTCATCGGATCGCCGCCGATGAATTTCATGGACGGTGCGCTGGTCGAGGGCCGTTTTTCGGGGCCGGCTGGGAGCTTCGGGACAAAGACGACGCGTTCGCAACCTCGCGCGGTCGCTGGCGTCCGTTCGGAGGATTGCGAGGTCACAGAGCCGAATGCAGGCAAGATCATCGGCGAGGTCTACACGACCGAGCTTATGGGCGATCACGTCCTGGTCACCTGCCGAGTCGACGGCGGCACGATCACGGTCAAAACGGACAAGTCCTTCGACCGTCGGGATGGCGCCCCGATCGGCGTCGATTTCGCTGATTCGAGCATCCATCTGTTCGACAAGGACACGGGCGACCGCATCCGTTGATCTTATCGCGGTTATCTCAGCGCCACGCGGAGGTTGAACTCGACGCAGCGAACCATGATCGCGGCGACATCCTCCGTCGTACGCGGATGTACAACGGCGAGCGGAAGTCCGAAGTGCTCCCGGTCCGATCTCGCGCATAGGAAGCAGTCAGGTCGGGATCGGTGAGGAAAAGATCGGGACTGAAGTCTTCAGAAAGAACCTCGGTCAAAACCGAACTCATGCCCTCTTCCTTCCTGGGAAGTGGTTTCGAGCGGAGCGCTCGGTCAGGTCGCGGACTCCGGCTCGGCATCTCCTGAGCGGAAAGCGTTCAGCCGTCGCTTCATGTCGCTCAGACGATTCAGATGGCTGCTCTCGCGGCGCAGCGCGACGGCGGTCGAGAGGATGTCGACCAGCACGAGCGCGGCGATACGCGACGTCGTCGGTGTGTAGACATTTGTGTTGTCCAGGGTCTCGACGAGAAGCGTTATGTCGCACAGCGCGCTGATTGGGCCCTCGGCGCCTACAATTCCTATCACCGTCGCCCCATTCGCCTTCGCAATCTCGACAGACTGGACGATCTGCCGGGTACGGCCGGTATTCGAGATCGCCGTCAAAACATCGCCCTCGCGCATCATGGAGGCCATCATGATCTGCTGGTGCGAATCGGTCTCCGCCCGACAGGGCGTGTCGAACAAGGGGAACTTTTGCTGGGCGTCCATTGCGACGATGGCGGACGCGCCAAATCCGAAAAACGTGATCGAGGGCGCGCCGAGGAGAGTCTCGACCGCCCGTTCCAGAGCCATCCGGTCGAGATGTCGACGCGCCCAATCCAGGCTCGTCAACGTGTATTCGAAGATCTTATCAGCGACCGCGCCAAGCCCATCCCTCTCCGAGATGACCGAGTGGGTAGCGGACTGTCCGAGCGCCAAGCTCTGTGCGAGCCGAAGCTTGAACTCCTGATACCCTGAGAAGCCGGCCGCGACGCAGAAGCGGATCACTGTCGGTTGACTCACGCCTGCGAGACCGGCCGCTTCGGCGAGGCTGGACTCCAAGATCCGGGCAGGATCCGCGAGCACAACGCCCGCGACCTTGGCCTCCGATTTGCGCAAGCTCGGCCGGACCGCGCGCACCCGTTCGAGCGCACTTGTCCCTTGGCGACTAGCCCTCACCTATCGCGCCTCTCCATTTCGGACGTCGAATACGCAAAACTCTGTTCGCTCGCCGTCGGCCCATCTCATCCGCCGTCAAACCGTTGGCGTCGCTACTGTGCTCCGAGCGATCTCAGACAAGGTCTCGAATTCCGGACCGTGCGCGGGGATGCGGATGTGGAAGACCTCCGCGATGACCTGCGTCCAGCCGTGCAGGAAATATGTCCAACCGTCCTCGATCTGGAGCGAGCGACTCGTTTCTTGTGCGCGCGCCTGATCGAGGAAGACGAGATCGCCGCGATAGTTGAGGTCCCAGACGATGGAACGTTCTGGAAAGCGCGCTTCGTTGGTCAGCGGCGAGCCGGGCGCGTCCTTGCCGAGACCAGTCGCGTTGATCACGAGCGAGTTGGGACGCAAGGTCGCGAGGACCGCGTCATTGCCGCTCGCCTGTGGGGCGAGAACGTATTCGGTCGGAACGCCGGAATGGAGCTCCGCATGAATGCGACGAATCTCCTCAAGCCGCGCGGGGCTTCGGTTCGAAACGATGATGCGAGCGGGCCGGTCGGCGCCGCGGGTCTTCTGCATCAGGCGCCAGGTTAGCGCGATGGTCGAGCCCCCGGCGCCCATGGAAAAGACCTCGGCGCCGGTTTGTTCGAAGTGCCCCTCGGGAAGGAAACCGTCAAGCGCAAGGCCGGAAGAAATCGGGTCTTTAGCGTGGCAAGCGAGCTTTCCATCCTGTTTCGAAAGGCAGCTTGTTTCGCCCATGAAGAGCGCATGCGGGTCGATGACATCGAAAAGGTCGCGGCAGTCGTGATAGAGGTCGATCTTGTGCGTGGTGACCAGCGCGCCAAGCGACTTCGGGTCTTCCTTCAGGAATGTGACCGCGGCGCGATAGGCGTCGGGGGGCGCATGCAATGGAAAGTCGACTCCCTTGATGACAGCGTCCCGAAGCCCGAGCTGTTTCGCCCAGGCCGGGAATACCTTCATGATCGAGCTCTTCGCGGTGGTCACGCCGAAGAAATAGAGGGTGGGCGCAGTCGCGCGTTCGAGCTTCGTCATGGCCAAACGCTCGTGATCCAGCGATGATTCCGCACGATCCGTCGGCTCACCTTTCGGGCTTCCCAATCGGGGCAAGCCGACTGAAGAGGGTTGCCCGACGTAGGAACGTCACGCGCGATCTTACAACGCGGATGCATAAACGCGCTCGACGCGCTCGGCGGAGCGCCCTCCGTATCCCGCATTGCCCACCAGCATCCATCCGCCCTTCCCATCATCGACGACGCGGCTCTTCATGCCACCCGCTTCCTCGATGATCGCGTAGTCCTGACCGGCGTCGGCTGGATATGCGAAGGTCATCACCAACTGGGCAGAACCGGTGTTGACGGAACGATGAATCCAGTAAGGCGGAACGTAGCAGAGGGTCCGCGGTCCCATCTCGACGGTCCGGATTTCGCCTTCCGGAGATTCGAGCAACATCAGGCCGCATCCACTCTCGCCGTAGTAAATTTCTGGCCGGTTCGCGTTGGCGTGGATGTGGCCGCGGGTGAGGAAGTACTCACGTCCGACCTTTCCGGGCCGAATCCGCGTCACCCCCATGATCATGTCCCCGGGGTTTGTGGAGGGCTTGTAGTCGGTGACTTCGTAAACGACCTCGTCTCTCATCACGCCTTTCAGTGCGTCGAATGCCGCAGCGTCCTCATAGAGGCCGTCGAGGTCGGCGAGGGTTTTCACGTAGCGGCTTGTGGCGCCCACCAGTTGGCCGCGAACGACGTCCACGCGGCAAACGCCTGGTTCGATCAGCGTCATGTCCCTCCCTTTCAGGGATTTGAGGTCGCTGGATATTTTGTATTTTTGCTACATCGCTGTCAATGCGCGCCTGCTTAGATCCGCAATTAAGGCATCTTAAAACCAAATTTTAGACACAAACTAGCACTTGCGAGGCACGCAAGCGCTCAAATGGGCGATGAGTTCAGATTTCGTGCGGCAAAGCGCGCTTGACGTAATCCAGAGCTGTATCTAAACTACAAAATGAGCCCTTTCGGGCCTAAAAACATGCATCGTGGAGGAAACTCAATGAAGACAGCCTTTTCGGCGATAGCGCTTGCCGCCGTTCTCACGGCCGGCGCCTACGGCGCGGCGGAGGCGGCCGATTGCAAGGTCGGGATCGCCATGTACACGCTTAGCGCTCCCTATTTCGCCGCCCAGCTCGCGGCCGCGGCCGACGAGGCCAAGAAGGCCGGATGCGAGGTTTCGCAGTCAGACGGCCAGAACGACATGGGCAAGCAGATCGCCGACATCGAGGACATGGTCGCGAAGGGCGTCAACCTGCTGATCCTCAATCCTCGCGACCCTGAGGGCCTCGTCGCCGCGGCCAACGCGGCCACCAAGGCTGGCGTCAAGGTCGTGGTGATGGATTCGAGCATCAACCCCAAGGCGCACGTCGTCACCCAGGTGCGTTCCTCGAACGACCAGAACGGATTTCTGGTCGGCGAGTGGCTCGCCAAAAAGATGGAGGGCAAGCCGATCAAGATGATCCTGCTGTCGGGCTCACAGGGCAACGAGGTCGGCCGCGACCGGCGGCTCGGCGTCTTCAAGGGTCTGCTGGAGGGCCAGCTCGTCAACGAGGGCCATGCTGGCTTCGAGGTACTCGGGCAGGGTTGGGGCGCATGGTCGACGGATGGAGGTCTGAAAGCTGCGGAAGACCAGTTGCAAGCCCATCCGGACGCCAACGTCATCCTCGGCGAGAACGACTCGATGGTGCTCGGCGCGATAAAGGCGCTCGAGGCTGCCAACAAGAAGGGCGTACTGGTGCTCGCCGCCGCCGACGGCCAGAAGGAAGCGCTCGAACTCATCAAGGAGGGCAAGTATGGCGCGACCGGCCTCAACGATCCCGCCCTCGTGGCGCGCACCGCCGTCGACATCGGCGTCAAGGCGCTCAAGGACGAGCTTCCGGCCGATTCTCCCAAGCTCGTCCTCACCAAGCCCGACGTGATCACCAAGGAGAACGTCGACAAGTACTATCGCAAGGATGCAGTGTTCTGAGCCCCGCGGATCCCGCAGGATCCGTAATCCGACAGAAACCGGCGGCGGGCGCTTGGGTCCGCCGCCCTTCCTTCTCCCATGAGGCGTCATGGCCGAAATCGCCAGCCTTACGGCCATTACAAAATCCTTCGGCGGCGTGCGCGCCCTGCGCGGCGTCGATTTTGACGTGCAGACGGGCGAGGTCCACGCGCTGGTCGGCGAGAACGGCGCCGGCAAGTCCACGCTCATGCGCGTGCTCGGCGGCGAGATGGCGCCGAGCAGCGGCGAGGTCAGGATCGACGGCAAGCCGGTCGAGTTCCGCGGGCCGCGCGAGGCGCGCGCGCATGGCATCGCCATCATCCATCAGGAACTGGCGCTCGCGCCGGATCTGTCGGTGGCGGAGAATATCTTTCTCGGCGAATTGTCGGGGCTCATCTCCTTCGGCGCGCTCAGGCGGCGCGCCTCCGAGCTGATCGCCTCGCTCGGATTCGAAATCGATCCGGGCCGCCGCGCCGGAAGCCTCGCGGTCGCGCATCAGCAGGTGGTCGAGATCGCCAAGGCGCTCTCGCGCAAGGTCAAGATCATCGTCTTCGACGAGCCGACCGCAGTGCTTTCGGCGCAGGACGCCGAGCGGCTGCACGAGATCATCGGACGCCTGCGCTCGGAAGGCGTCGGCGTCGTCTATATCTCACACCGCCTCGAAGAGGTGTTGAGCATCGCCGACCGTGTGACGGTGATGAAGGATGGGCAGGTTGTGGCGACGAAGCCCGCCGCCGACCTCACGATCGAGGAGATGATCCGCATGATGGTCGGCCGCGCGATGGCGGCGCTGTTCCCGGAGAAGAAGCCGCGCAGGATCGGCGATGAGCGGCTCGTCGTCCGCAACCTGCAGGCGGGCCGGCTCGTGCGCGACGTCGGATTCTCCGTGCGCGCGGGCGAGATCGTGGGGCTCGGCGGTCTCGTCGGATCGGGCCGCACCGAGGTCGCCCGCGTGATCTTCGGCGCCGACAGGCTGGAGAGCGGGGCGATCGTCCTGGACGGAACGGAACGCAAGCTGCGCTCGCCGAGGGACGCGGTGAAAGCGGGCGTGTGCCTCGTGCCGGAGGACCGCAAGGCGCAGGGCGTGGTGCTCGAGGCGCCGATCCGCGTCAACGTCACGATGGCGCGGCTTTCCGCGGTCGTGAATCGGCTCGGCTTCATCCGCCGGGCGGTCGAGCACAAGATCGTCACGGATCTCGGCGCGAGCCTCAAGCTGAAGGCCTCGCGCATCGAGGCGCCCGTTTCGAGCCTTTCTGGCGGCAATCAGCAGAAGGTCGTGCTGGCCAAATGGTTTCTCGCGGGCGGCGACGTCATCATCCTCGACGAACCGACCCGCGGCGTCGACGTGGGAGCGAAGAGCGAGATTTACGGCCTCATTCTCAAGCTCGCCGAGGACGGCAAGGCGGTGCTGGTGATTTCCTCCGAGCACCAGGAGCTTTTCGGCCTCTGCGACCGCATCCTCGTCATGGGCGAGGGGCAATTGCGCGGGGAACTGGCGCCGGCGGATTACAGCGAGGAGAAGCTCCTTTCGCTCGCCATCTCCCGAAGCGCACCACACAGGAAAGCGGCGTGACTGATGACGGCGATTGCAGGGGCCACGACTGAGAGCGGAAGGCGTTTCGATTTCGGCGCCTTCCTCCATCGTTTCGGCACGCTCGGCATCTTCATCGTGCTGGTCGTGGCCGCCTCCTTCTGGTCGCCGAGCTTTCTGACCAAGCCAAACGTGCTCAATGTGCTCAGGCAGGTGGCCTCGAGCTCTGGCATCATGGCGGTCGGGATGCTCTACGTCATCCTGACGCGCGGCATCGATCTGTCGGTCGGTTCGATAGCCGCGCTCGGCAGTGTGCTGAGCGCCTATTTCATCGCCTTCTCCGGCTTGAGCGTGCCGGTCAGCATTTTACTCGTAATTCTGGCCGGCGCGGCGTGCGGCGTCGTGACCGGGGCGTTCGTCGCCTATCTTAAGCTGCCCTCCTTCGTCATGTCGCTGGCGATGATGGCGATCGCGCGCGGCCTGTCCCTGATCTTCTCGGCCGGCCGGCCCATTCCGCTTGGCGACAGCGGTGACCCGCTCGCAGATTTCGGCTCCGGCTTCCTGTTCGGCCTGCCGCAGCCCGTCATCCTCATGTTCGCGATCTTCATCGTCGGTGGGATCGTGCTTAACTTTACGAGTTTCGGCCGCATCATCACCGCCATCGGCTCCAACGAGGAGGCAGTGCGCCTGTCAGGCATTCCGGTGCCGCGCTACATCGTCGCGGTCTACGTGATCTCAGGGGCCCTCGCGGCTGTCGCCGGGATCATCGCCACGAGCCGCACCGGCGTGGGCTCCGCACAAGTCGGGGTCGGGGCGGAGCTTGATGTGATCGCGGCGGTGGTCATCGGCGGCGCGAGCCTAATGGGCGGCCGCGGCGGCGTCATCAACACGCTGCTCGGCGCGCTGGTGATGGGCATCATCGCCAACATCATGAATCTCGCGGGCGTTCCGGGCTACAACCAGAACGTCTACATGGGCCTCATCATCATCCTCGCCATGCTGATCCAGTACGGCGCCGGCGCGCTCAAGCGCTGACCGGATGGCTCGGGACCTGACCCTGTCCATTGACGTCGGCACAGGCAGCGTCCGCGCGGGGTTGGTCGACGGTTCGGGCGCGATTCTCCATATGGCGGCGCGCGAGCATGACCAGATCGTGCCGCAATTTGGTTGGGCCGAGCAGCGGCCGCTGGACTGGTGGGCGGGCGTATCCGCCTCGATCCGCGACGCGCTGAGGGCGGTCGAGGGCGCCCGGGACCGTATCGCGGCGGTTTGCGCCTGCGGACAGATGCACGGAACGGTGCTGGTCGACGGGGCCGGGCGGCCGACGCGCGACGCCGTCCCCTTATGGAACGACAAGCGCACCGCCGGCGTCGTTGCGACCTTCGAGCGCGAGCATGGCGCCTCGGCCTATCTCGCCGAGAGCGGCAACCCGCCGACCCCGGCCTGGCCCGGGTTCAAACTGTTGTGGCTCAAGCGGAACGATCCGGAGGCTTATGAAGCGGCGCGCGCGGTCCTCATGCCGAAGGACTACATCAACCTTCGCCTCACCGGCGAGATCGCGATGGACTCCGGCGACGCCTCGTGCAGCTTCCTCATGAATCCGCAAACGCGCCGCTGGTCGGAAACGATGATCGGGCTGCTCGATCTCGACGCCGCCAAGCTGCCGCCGATCCGGGAGCCGTTGGAGATTCTCGGCGCGGTCACGGCGGAGGCCGCCCGCGAGACGGGACTGCAGGAGGGGACACCCGTGCTGGTCGGTGGCGCCGACTATCCGATGGCGCTGCTCGGCTCCGGCGCTTGCCGGCCGGGCCTCGCATCCGACGTGACGGGCACCTCCTGTATCCTCACGCTCATCGCCGACGCGCCGCTGCTCGATCCCGAGGTCTGCAACGTCGCGACCATCGAGGGCCATTGGGGGCCGTTCGTCCTGCTCGAGACGGGCGGCGATGCGATGCGCTGGGCGCGGCGGGCGTTTCACGAGAAGGCGCTCGCCTATGACGACATCATCGCGCGCGCCGCCTCCGCGCCCGCAGGCTCAGACGGCCTCTTCTTCATGCCTTATCTCACGGGTGAGAGGCTCGGCGCGCACCGCAATGCGCGGGCGCAGTTCTTCGGCCTCGGGGCGGGGCATGGGCTCGCGCATCTCCATCGCGCCGTCCTTGAGGGCGTCGCCTTCGCCGCCGCCCGCCACCTCCGTATCATGGAAAAGGCCGCCGGCCGCGCGCTCGAGCGAGTCATAGCCTCGGGCGGCGGCGCCAAGACCGAGCTGTGGCTGAAGATCAAGGCGAGCGTTTATGGCGTGCCGATCGTGGTTCCGAAGGAGCCCGAATGCGGCGTCATCGGCTGCGCCGCGCTGGCGGCGACTTCCGTTGGCCGTTTCGCCCGGCTCGAAGACGCCGTCGCGGCTTACGTGCGCTATGTCGATGAGGTGAAGCCGGACCCGGGCTGGGCCCATACCTATGCCCGGATGCAGCCGGTCTTCGACCGGCTCTACGTGCATTCGCAGGCGCTCTACGACGACCTCGACGCGCTCGCCGCCGCGCACTGAGCAGGAACCTGGCCCATGGACGCAATTCTCGCAACCTTCCGCCCCGACCTGTTCGCCGGCAAGCGCGTCCTTATCTCCGGGGGCACGAGCGGCATCGGCCTCGCCCTTTCAAAAGGCTTCGCGCGGCTCGGCGCCGAAGTGACCGCGACCGGGGCTTCACGAGCGCGGCTCATCGCCGCCCGCGCCGACAGCGAGGCGAAAGGCGTTCGCTTCGAACTGCTCGACGTGCGCGACCGCAAGGCGATCGACGCTTTCGTCGGCGGCTTCAAAAGCCCCGACGCGCTGGTCAACGCCGCGGGCGTCGCCAAGCCCGGGAAGGAATATGAGGAAGCCGACTTCCTCGATGTGATGGATGTCAATCTCAACGGCGTGATGCGACTTTCGATGGCGGCGCGGCCGCTGCTGGCAAAGTCGAAAGGCGCCATCCTGAATGTCGCTTCTATGCTGAGCTATGTCGTCGATGACGCCGTGCCTGCCTATTCCGCCAGCAGAACCGGTCTTCTCGGTCTGACCCGCACGCTCGCGCATCGCTTCGGTCCGGAAGGCATCTGGATCAATGCGATCGCGCCCGGCTACCACAAGACGGACATGACGAAGGGGCTCTGGACCGACCCCGTGCCCGCGAAGAAAATCGAGGCGAAGGCGGCGCTGAAACGGTGGGGAACCGTCGACGACCTCCTCGGCGCGACGATCTTCTTCTGCTCGCCCGCGGCTTTGTTCGTCACCGCGGCGTCGCTGCCGGTGGACGGCGGCTACGTGGTCAGCGGGTTCTGATCCGGCGGGGGTGCAAGCATGGACGCTTCAGGAGAGGGCCGCATCGGATTCGGGCGCGCGTTTGGCGGCCCCGGCAAATACATTCAGCGCGCCGGCGAGATCGAGCGCCTTAGCGACCACCTACGGCCACTGGGCGAGAAGGCGTTCCTGCTGGTCGACAGCTTTGTGTTCGGCGCGATGGGCGACGACCTGCATAGATCGCTTGCGAATGGCGGAGTTTCGCACACGATCGAGCGCTTCAACGGCGAGTGCTGTTCCGAGGAGATCGCCCGCGTCGAGGCTCTCGCGAAAACGCAATCGGCGACGGTTGTCGTCGGTGTTGGCGGGGGCAAGACGATCGACACCGCGAAAGTCGTCGCCTGCGCGACGGGAG
The DNA here is from genome assembly GCA_036510135.1 of Roseiarcus sp. Lineage (GTDB taxonomy): Bacteria > Pseudomonadota > Alphaproteobacteria > Rhizobiales > Beijerinckiaceae > Roseiarcus. The sequence continues at coordinate 16,069 of DATCEJ010000552.1, forward strand.
CGCGGCTGGCTGTCGTCCCGACCATCGCCTCGACCGATGCGCCGTGTAGCGCGATCGCCGTGCGATACACGCCCGACGGCATTTATCAGGAGGCAATCTCGCTTCCTCGCAATCCCGATGTCGTCGTTGTCGACAGCGCGATCATCGCCAAAGCGCCCGCCCGGTTTCTCATCGCAGGCGTCGGAGACGCGCTCTCAACTTGGTTCGAAGCGCGCTTCAATGTGGAGACCTGCTCAAAGAATTACATCGCCTCCGGCTTTCCGGCGCCCGCCGCCGGGTTGGCCCTGGCGAAAGCCTGCCACGACGTTCTCATGCGTGACGCGGTCGCGGCAAAATATGCTGTTGAGCGCGGAGCGCTGACTCAGGCGGTCGAGAATATTATTGAAGCGAACACCCTTCTCAGTGGCCTCGGGTTCGAGAATTGCGGCGTGTCGGGCGGTCATGGCGTCCATGATGGCCTGACGGTGCTCAACGAGACGCACGACTTTTATCA
>DATCEJ010000553.1:0-4739 GCA_036510135.1 Roseiarcus sp.
CGACCCGTCGGGCTGGTCCTTCCACTCCTCGGTCTCGACCGTCGCCTGATAGGGCAGTTCGTCGTGCAGCCGCTCGATCAGCTTCTCGCGGGTGATCTCGGCGGCGAGCGAACGGATCGGCGCCTCCGCGATCTGGTCCTCCGGATAGAGCCAGGGACCGGCCGGGATCATCGCGGCGAGGCGATCGAGGAGCTTTCCGAGCCCGTCGCCGGTCGTGGCGCTGACCATGAACGTTTCGTCGAAGGCGAGCGCCGCATTGAGCCTGACCGTAAGCTCGAGCAGCTTCGGCCGCTCGACGAGGTCGATCTTGTTGAGAACGGCGAGCCTCGGCTTGCTGGCCTGGCCGACCGCACTCAGGATCGACTGCGTCCCTTCGGTCAGGCTCGCCTCGTCGACCTCCTTGCGGGCGTCGATCATGAGCATCACAAGGTCAGCGTCGGCCGCGGCGCCCCAGGCGGAGGCGACCATCGCCCGGTCGAGCCGGCGCCTGGGCGCGAACAGGCCGGGCGTGTCGACGAACACGATCTGCGCCTCGCCTCGGGTCAGAACGCCGCGCACGGTCGAGCGGGTCGTCTGCGCCTTGCGGGTGACGATCGAGACCTTCTCGCCGACGAGCGCGTTGATCAGGGTCGACTTGCCGGCGTTGGGCGCGCCGATGATGGCGACGAACCCGCATCGGGTCTCGTTCATGTGGCGCCCCATCGGTCAAGAAAGGCCTGCGCGGCGGCCTGCTCCGCGGCCCGCTTGGAGCTCGCGGCGCCGATTTCCGGCTCGAAGCCTTCGAGCGCGACCCGCATGACGAAATGGGGGGCGTGCGCCGGGCCGCTGCGCTCGACCTCCTCATAACGGGGGGGAGCCAGCGCGCGCGACTGGGCCCATTCCTGCACCGCGGTCTTCGCGTCGCGCGCCGGCTCGGCGTCGGCGGTGATTCGCTCGCCCCAACCGCCAACGATGAGCGCCTCGGCCGCGGCAAAGCCGCCGTCGACGAACACCGCCCCGATCAGAGATTCGCATACGTCGGCCAGGATCGCCTGCTTCTTGCGGCCGCCGCCGCGCGCTTCGCCGAGGCCCAGCGCGACATGGGGGCCGACGTCCCATTGGGCGGCGATTTCCGCGCAGGCCTCGCGGCGCACGAGCTTGGCGAACCGCATCGACAGTTCGCCCTCGCTCGCCTTCGGAAAGGCCTGGTAGAGCCGGCTCGCGATCACAATCCCCAAAACCCGGTCGCCCAGGAATTCGAGCCGCTGATAGGACTGATCCCTGCCCTGCCCGCTCGAATTTTGCGCTGAAAGGTGCGTGAGCGCGAGGATCGCCAGCCCGGTATCGCGGAAGCAATACCCAAGGCGGGACTCCAACGCGGACAGTTCGGCGCGCGGCTGTTTATTCATTGTCCAATCGATCGAGGAATAGCCACGCCATGGCGCCCGCCAACGGCAGACAGCCTAAGGGAGACTGCCCGCACCACTATACCGCTTTCGGGCCGCTCTCCGGGCCCGTTTGCCGGCGTCTAACGCACGCGCTGGAAGATGCGGTTCCAGCGCACGTCCCATGGCCAGCGCCACAGTTCCCAGGCCGGGGTTCCCTCTTCGATCGAAAAGAAGATGACTTCGGCCCTGCCGATCAGGTTCTCGAACGGCACGTAGCCGACCCCGCCCTGATCTCCAGGAATCCTCGAATCGCTGGAATTGTCCCGGTTGTCGCCCATCATGAAATAGTGGCCCGGGGGCACTTCGTAGACCTTCGTAGTGTCCAAGTTCCCGTCATCGCCGTCGATCTGGATGATCTTGTGCTGAACGCCGCCCGGAAGCGTCTCAAGATATTGCGGGGCCTCCTCCGGCTTATTGAAGTGATTGACGGTCTGAAAAGCCGCAATCGGCTCGCGCGGAACCATCTGGCCGTTGATGATCAGCCGACCGTGGGTGACCTGGATCTTGTCGCCGGGGAGACCGATCAGCCGCTTGATATAGTCGGTCTGGCCATCGCTCGGCAGCTTGAACACGATAACATCGCCGCGCTTGGGCTCTGAGGCGAAGATGCGGCCGGGCATGGCCGACGGGTCAAGGTCGAGAAAGCTCGGCAGCGAAAAATGCGAATAGCCGTAGGCGTATTTGGAGACGAACAGATAGTCGCCGACGAGCAGCGTCGGTATGAGCGAACCCGAGGGAATGTTGAAGGGCTGGAACAAGACCGTGCGCACCACGAGCGCGATCAGGAGCGCCTCGATGATGACCTTGACGGTTTCCCACCAGCCCTCCTCCTTCTTGATGGACGGGACGGCGGCGTCGGCGGATTTCACGGTCGGTTCGATCATTCGGCTCAATACGCCCTTCCTAGTCTCGTCCACGCAGCACTCGGCGGCTCGCCGCCCGCGTCTCCTATACAAAGGCGGACAGCTTGCGCCAAGCTCCGGCTGGTGACGCGTAAACTTGGCGCAACAAAGGCCATGGGCTTTGCTTACGGTACGAGAAGCAAGGAACCGGTCGTTTCGCGTTTCTCGAGCGCCATATGGGCCTGCGGGGCCTCCGCCAGCGGCCAGCGCTGGCCGATCCGGATCTTGACGCCGCCGCTGCCCACCACGCGGAAAAGGTCGCGCGCCATCTTCTCCGCCAGCGCGCGGTCCGCCATGAAACTGGTCAACGTCGGCCGGGTGGCGAACAGCGAGCCTTTCTGCGCCAAAAGGCTGATGTTGAACGCTTCGACAGCTCCGGAGGCGGAGCCGAAGCTGGCGAACATTCCGAACGGCCTCAGGCAGTCGAGCGACGCCGGGAAGGTCGCCTTGCCCACCCCGTCATAGACCACGTGGCATTTCGCGCCCTTGGTGATCTCAGCCACACGCTTGGCGAAATCCTCGTCGCGATAGAGGATCGTGTGCCTTGCGCCCGACTTTTTGGCGAGCGCGGCCTTCTCCGGCGTGCCGACGCAGCCGATCACCGTCGCGCCGAGCGCTTTTCCCCATTGGCACAGGATCAAGCCCACGCCGCCGGCCGCGGCATGGACCAGGATCGTGTCGCCCTCTTTGACCCGATAGGTCTGGCGCACCAGATATTGCGCCGTGAGGCCCTTGAGCATCATCGCGGCGGCCGTGTCGTACGAAATCGCCTTGGGCAGCTTGAACAGGAACTTCGCTTCGATATTGCGTTCCTCCGCGTAAGCGCCGGGGGAGCCTGCGTAAGCGACGCGGTCGCCTGGCTTCAATCCCTGGACCGACGGACCCACAGCGACGACTTCGCCCGCACCCTCGGAGCCGGGCGTGAACGGCGTCTTCGCCGGCGGATAGAAACCCGAGCGGTGATAGATGTCGATGAAGTTGATCCCGATCGCATGCTGGCGCAGTCTGACCTCGCCCTTGGCCGGCGGCGGCAGCTCGACCTCCTCGAGGCGCATGACTTCCGGGCCGCCGGGCTGATCTATGCGGATGGCGCGCATCGTTTCCTCTGTTTCGTTGGCTCATGTCCGACACGCGGGCGTAAGGCTTGCCAGCGCGAACAGCCGACCTTATAGCATCGCGCCGGTCCGGCAGAACCGGATTCCTCTACGAGACCCGCGCCCATCGTCTAGCGGTCCAGGACGTCGCCCTTTCACGGCGAAAACACGGGTTCGATTCCCGTTGGGCGCGCCAAGCAGCCGGCCAGGCCTCGCCCGGCGGATCTGCGGCAAGTCTCCGCAACTGGATTGCAACCCTGCATTGCGCGTGCCATAATGAACCCCGCGGCGTCGTTCTACTGGGGAATCGCATGCGATTTCGAACATTCGTCGCGACTTGCGCGGCCGCTTCCTTGTCTGTGCTCGCCACGTCGGCCTCGGCGGAGGGCGTCGTTTTTGACAGCCTCGGTGGCGTGACCTCGAGCGCGGCATTTGCAGGTGGCATAGACCCCGTAATCTCGGCGACCTTTAATACCGGAACGGCTCCCGCTCGCGTGGATGTCGCACTGTTGCTGAGAGACCGTTTTCCGGAGTACGGCGAGCCGAGCGACACATTAACGGTCAGCCTCGACGGTGGGATTCCTCTTTCCGACCTCTCGTTCGACCCGATTGGCGGATTGGACTATACCAACGGGTCTTCCGTCGATTTTCAGGGGCCGGCGATCGAGTCCGTCACCTTTGCCGTGACCGGCCTGCCGACGGCCTGGACAGTCGAACATTACGACCAGTTTGCCGGCGTGGCGCTCGACCCCAATTCGCTTTATTGGATCGAAGTCAGCGTCCACAGCGCCAGCGACCAGTCCGTCATCGAATGGGGAATGACAGCCGACACTTCGGGTCCTGGCGTCGCCAGCAACTACTTGGCCTGGTCTTTCACGGACGATGGATTCTTTCGTAACAAAGGCGTTGACCCGTTCCCATTTGACAGCGCCCTTCAGATGGAGGTCGACGCCGTCCCCGAGCCCTCGACGTGGGCGATGATGCTTGTGGGCTTCGCCGGGCTTGGCTTTGCGGGCTGGCGGAGGTCGCGAACAACAGCCTCAGCCGCATAGGTTGCGGCCGGAGTGGCGAGAGAGCCTCAGTACGGACACATGTCGCCGTAAGGCGGTCCCGAAGCAGGCCGTCTCACCATGCGCGCAAGCGCTTACCCCAACGAACTAATGAACCACTTGAGCGAGCAGCGTCAGGCGCTTCCTTGTCTTGCGCGCGACCACGAGGGCGACTTCATTCCAATCCCGCGCCAGGAAGTCGTTGCTCGCTTCTTCGGCGCGCAGGCGGGCTTCCGCGTACGCCTGATCCCCAAAACAGATCATGAG
>DATCEJ010000554.1:0-25851 GCA_036510135.1 Roseiarcus sp.
CATTGGATGGCGACGCTGGTCAATCCGCAACAGACCGTCACCGCTTCGCATATGGGCGGCGAAGGCGTGATGTGGCTCGGCCAGCAGCCGTTCACCCTTCAAGACCACGTCTTCGCGAATATTGGCGATGGCACCTACGCCCATTCGGGATCGCTCGCGATCCGCCAGGCGCTCGCCGCCGATGTTCCGATCACCTACAAGATCCTCTTCAACGGCTTCGTCTCGATGACCGGCGGGCAGCCGATCGAGGGCGGCATGACGCCGGTTCAGATCCTCGAAGAGCTTGCCGCGGAGGGGGTCAAGAAAATGACCCTCGTGGCGGACGACCCGGAGCGCTACGCCGGCGTGCCCCTGCCCCACGGCGTGAGCCTTCGCCACCGCGACACGATGGACGAGACGCAGCGCGAATTTCGCGAATTCAAGGGCGTGTCGGTCATCCTGTACGACCAGCCCTGCGCGACCGAGCGGCGGCGCCTGCGCAAGCGCGGCAAGTGGGCCGACCCCGCTATCCGTACCTTCATCAATCCGCAAGTCTGCGAGGGCTGCGGCGATTGCGGGCGTGTGTCGAACTGCATGGCGATCGAGCCCTTGGAAACGGAATTCGGGCGCAAGCGGCGCATCAACCAATCGAGCTGCAACAAGGATTACTCCTGCGTCGAGGGCTTCTGCCCAAGCTTCGTGACCGTGCATGGCGGACGCTTGCGCAAGCCCGAGGCGACCGCGCCTTTGGGCCAGTATCTGCCGCCGGTCCCCGAGCCGATCCTGCCCGAGATACACGAGCGCTTCAGTCTGCTGGTGGCGGGCATTGGCGGCTCCGGCGTCGTCACGATCAGCCAGACGATCGCCGTCGCCGCCTATCTCGACGGACTCTTCAGCACCAATCTCGACCTGACGGGATTAAGCCAGAAGTACGGCGCGGTGACCGCGCATGTGCGCATCGCGCATGAACCCGGCGCATTGCATGCGACCCGCATCGCCGCCGGCGAAGCGGACACGCTGATCGGCTGCGACCTCATCGTGGCCGCGGGCGACGAATCGATCTCCAAGCTCAAGCGCGGCAAGACGCGCGCGGTGATCTCCGCCGATCTGACGCCGACCGCCGATTTTGCCCGCAATCCGAACTGGAGCGTGGACGCCGACGAGCTCATCGAACGCCTGAAAAACGCGCTCGGCGACAAGGCGCTCATTCTCGACGCGCAACGCCTGGCTGCGGCGCTGATGGGCGACCCGATCGCCTCCAACATGTTCATGCTCGGCGCGGCCTGGCAAAGGGGCATGGTTCCGATTCGCCGGGACGCGATTGATCGCGCGATTGAACTCAACGGCGTCGCCATCGACGTCAACAAACAGGCATTCGAATGGGGCCGACGCGCCGGGCATGATCCGATGAGCGTCGGGACGCTGGTTGGCTTTGATGGAGCGCCTGACGAGCCGCCCTCGCTCGACGCGCTTATGCAGCGTCGCATCGCGCATCTGACGGATTATCGCGACGCGGCTTACGCGGCGCGGTATCGCGAACTCGTCGAGCGCGTGCGCGCGGCGGAGAAAAATGCCGGCCTGGCCGAGGCGCTGACCACAGTCGTCGCGCGCGCCTATCACAAGCTTCTTGCCTCCAAGGACGAGTGGGAAGTGGCGCGCCTGTTTGCAGCGCCTGAGTTTCAGGAGAACCTGGCGCGCGAATTCGAAGGCCCCTATCAGCTCCATTTCCATATCGGCGCGTGGCCGTTCGCGCGCCTCGACCCGGCAAGCGGCAAGATGAAGAAGGGCGAGGCCGGGCCGTGGGCGATGAAAGCCTTCCGCATGATGGCGCGGCTGAAATTCCTGCGCGGCACGTTGCTCGATCCGTTCCGCAACAGCGGCGAGCGCAAGCTCGAGCGGCGCCTGGTCGCCGAGTTCGAAGCCGACGTCGCGGATCTCGCCCAGCGCCTCACCTCCGCGTCCCATCCGATCGCAATTCGTGTAGTCGGCGCCTACGAAACGATTCGCGGATACGGACACGTGAAAGAGGCGAGCGCCGAGGAAGCGGCGAAGGCGCGCGCGAGCGCCCTCAACGAGCTCAAGGCAGGCGGGGCGCCGGTTGAGAAGGCGGCTTAACGGTGCTGCAGGGCAAGACGATCGTCATCACCGGCGGCTTCGGCGCGCTGGGAAGCGTTGTCGCGGAGACGGCGGCGAAGCGCGGAGCGTCGGTCGCGCTGCTTGACTACGCGCCGACGCTCCCTGCGGGCTCGGCCGAGCAGCTCGGCGCCAGCACGCTCATCGTCGGAGGCGTCGATCTGACGTCCCTCACAGCGGCCGAGACGGCGATGGCCTCGATCAAGGCGAAGTTCGGCCGGCTCGACGCGCTCCTCAACATAGCCGGCGGCTTTCAATGGGACACGTTCGCGGATGGCAAGGTCGACAGTTGGGACCGGATGTACGCCATGAACGTGAAGACCGCGCTCAACGCCTGCAAGGCCGCGCTTCCCTATTTGCTGGAAAGCGGCGCAGGCCGCATCGTCAATGTCGGCGCCCAGTCGGCGCTGCACGCCGCTTCTGGATTTGGGCCCTATGCCGCAAGCAAATCCGCTGTGCACCGGATGACCGAAAGCCTCGCCGATGAACTCAAACTCAAAGGCGTAACGGTCAACGCCGTTCTGCCGTCGATCATCGATACGCCCATGAATCGGCGCGACATGCCGAAAGCGGATTTCGGCCGCTGGGTCGCGCCCGCCGACCTCGCCGCGGTCATGCTGTTTCTGGCCTCGGACGAAGCGAAGGCGGTGACCGGGGCGCTCATTCCGGTCTCGGGGCAGGTTTGAGGACGCATCGAGCCTTACTTTCATTTTTAGAAAACCCGCGCCGCACGCTTTGCGATTCGGCCGGGCGCTCGCTCGTGGTATCAGGCGGCGCCGACGCGGCGCGCCGGCGGATAAGGGGAATGAAGAGGCATGAGCAAGACGGCTCTCATCACTGGCGCAACCTCGGGGATCGGCGAAGCCGCAGCCCGCGCGTTTGCGGCCGCGGGCTGGCGCGTTGTCGCGAGTGGCCGCCGAACCGAACGACTTAAGGCTTTGGTCGACGCGATCGGCGCCGACAAGGTGCATGCCCTCGCGTTCGACGTCACCGATGAAGCGGCGCGAGACGCCGCTCTGGCTGCGCTTCCCGACGGATTTCGTGGCATCGACCTCCTCGTCAACAACGCCGGGCTCGCGCTTGGCCGCAATCCCGCGCAAGCCGCCGATCTCGCCCAATGGAAGACGATGATCGACACGAATGTCACCGCGCTCGTTTCGCTCACCCACAAATTGCTGCCCGCGCTGATCGCCCGGCGTGGCGCGATCATCAACCTGTCGTCGGTCGCCGCGAATTATCCGTATGCGGGCGGCAACGTCTATTCGGGAACCAAAGCGTTCGTGAAGCAATTCTCTCTCGCGCTGCGCAGCGACTTGCATGGCGCCGGCGTGCGCGTCACCTCGATCGAGCCCGGCATGGTCGAGACCGAGTTCAGCCTGGTGAGGATGGGTGGCGACCAGGCGGCGTCAGATGCGCTTTATCGGGGCGTGAAGCCAATGACCGGCGATGACATCGCGGCGACAATGTTGTGGGTGGCCGAGCTGCCGCCGCACCTCAACATCAATCGGCTGGAACTCATGCCCGTGAGCCAATCGTTCGCCGGGTTCCAGATCGCCCGCGCCACTTAGGCGCATCTCGGAAAGCGAGGACAAACATGGGCGCGTTCGTCAACGGAACATGGCGAGAGGGCGACTTCCCGCACGACACAAGCGGCCATTTCGTGCGACCCGACTCGCCATTCCGCAACTGGATCACGGCGAGCGGAGAAGCGGGCCCGAGCGGCGCCGGCGGCTTCAAGGCGGAACCCGGCCGCTATCACCTCATCATTTCGCTCGCCTGCCCGTGGGCGCATCGCACCCTCATTTTCCGACGCCTCAAGGGTCTCGACAGCATGATCTCGCTCTCTGTCGTCCACTGGCTGCTCGGCGAGCGTGGCTGGACCTTCGATGCCGGGCCCGGAGTCATTCCAGACCCGATCTTCGGCGCGAGTGAGCTGCGCGAGTTCTATGCCAAGGCGCGCCCCGACTACAGCGGCCGCGTCACCGTGCCCGTGCTTTGGGACAAGACAAAGAACACGATCGTCAACAACGAATCGTCGGAAATCATCCGCATGTTCAACAGCGCGTTCGATGGCGTCGGCGCGGCTGCGGGCGACTATTATCCGACCGGCCTCCAGCCGGAGATCGACGAAATCAACGACCGCATCTACCGAACCGTCAACAATGGCGTCTATCGCGCCGGTTTCGCCACCTCGCAGGAAGCCTACGAAGAGGCTTTCGCGCAGCTGTTCGAGACGCTCGACTGGCTCGAGGCGCGGCTCGCAGGCCAGCGCTTCCTCATGGGCCAGCGGCTAACGGAAGCCGACTGGCGCCTGTTCACCACCCTGATCCGCTTCGATGCCGTTTATTTTGGGCACTTCAAGTGCAATCTTCGCGAGATCAGGAACTACCCGGCGCTGAGCCGCTACTTAAGGGAGCTTTACCACCTGCCCGGCATCGCCGAGACGGTCGATTTCTTTCACATCAAGCATCACTATTACGAGAGCCACCGGCGCATCAATCCAACCGGAATCGTGCCGGTGGGGCCTGAACTCGAGTTGTGACGGGCCAACGGAGCGTCTTGCGCCCGCCGAGGATCAGACAATCGCGTCGTAGTCCGCGTGTGAGCCGATCCAAAACCATAACAGGTCTTCGTCGACCCGCACTGCCAAAGCCCGATAGCGACTGCCGACGCGGACCGACCAAAAACGACCGACTTTCTTGAGCTGCAGGGAAGGATGTCGAGGATTCTCTTTCAGCAGCGCGTAGTTCTTGTCGGCCAACGTTCTGACGCTTTCCGGAAGCTTTTCATACGCCTTCCAGAATGCCGGACTGGCAAAATGCTTCACAATTCCCGCGCGCGGCCGGCGCGGAAATCGGTGAGCGCCTGTTCGGCAAGCCGGTCAAGTCGGCCTGCTTTTGCGTCCCGCTCGATGCTTTCGTCGAAGCGGGCAGCGTCAAAAGCTTCGAACCACGCTCGGAACTCGGCCAGCTGATCCGGGGGCAATTCGGTCAGCGCCTGCTCGATGTCTTCAACCGTTCTCATGGCTATAGCCTATCAAATTGCCGCTTGCGCGTCACCGGGCGCAACCCGGAACGGTTCGTTCTCTCCCGCGAAGGGGGGTGTAAATGCGCCTTGCCCCCGCCTCCCGCCCGTGGCAAGGCGAGCCTCAATGACCGACATCCCCCAGACTGAGCAGCGTTCCGCGCCGCGCATTTCTTTCGTTTCTCTCGGCTGCCCGAAGGCGCTGGTCGACAGCGAACGCATTCTCACGCGTCTTCGCGCCGAAGGCTACGAACTCGCGCGCAGCCACACCGGCGCGGACGCGGTCATCGTCAACACCTGCGGCTTTCTCGATAGCGCCAAAGCGGAATCGCTCGCGGCGATCGGCCAGGCTATGAATGAGAACGGCAAGGTGATCGTGACCGGCTGCATGGGGGCGACGCCCGACGCGATCCGCGACGCTTTCCCGAACGTCTCCGCAATCACCGGCCCGCAGGCGTTCGAAAGCGTGATGGAGGCCGTGCGCGCCGCGGCGCCCGCGCCCCGCGATCCGTTCGTCGATCTCATCCCCGGCGAAGGCGTGCGCCTGACGCCGCGCCACTACGCCTATCTGAAAATCTCCGAGGGCTGCGACCACCGCTGCACGTTCTGCATCATCCCAAGCTTGCGCGGGCGGCTCGCCTCGCGCTCCGCGGGCGACGTGCTGCGCGAAGCCGAGCGGCTGGTGAAGGCGGGCGTCAAGGAGCTTATCGTCATCGCGCAGGATACGAGCGCCTACGGCCTCGACCTTAAATATTCCGAGAGCCCGTGGCGCGACGGCCATGTCGCCGCGCGCTTTCTCGACATCACGCGCGAACTGAGTTCGCTCGGCGCCTGGATCAGGCTGCAATATGTCTACCCTTACCCGCATGTCGACGAAGCGATTGCGCTGATGAACGGCGGCAATGTGCTGCCCTATCTCGATGTGCCGTTCCAGCATGCGTCGCCCAATGTCTTGAAGGCGATGCGCCGGCCAGCGGCCCAGGAAAAGACGCTTGAGCGCATCCGCGCGTGGCGGGCGATCTGTCCTGAAATCACCATCCGCTCGACTTTCATCGTCGGCTTTCCCGGCGAGACCGAGGAGGACTTTCGTTTCCTGCTCGACTGGCTGGACGAGGCCAAGCTCGACCGCGTCGGCGCGTTCCAATATGAGCCCGTCAAAGGCGCCAAGGCCAACGATCTCGGCCTTGAGCCCGTGCCGGACGAAATCAAAGCCAGCCGCCTCAAGCGTTTCATGCAGCACGCCCAGGCGATCAGCCGCAAGAAACTCGCCGCCAAGGTGGGCAAGCGGCTCGAGGCCATCGTCGACGAGGGCGGCGCGCGCGAGGCTAAGGGCCGCACCAAAGGCGACTCGCCGCAGATCGACGGCGCCGTGCACATCGCGACGCGCAGACCTTTACGCGCCGGCGATATCGTGACGGTCAAGATCGAGCGCGCCGACGCCTATGATTTATGGGGGACGGCGGCTTGACGGCCGCCAACCGCATCCCCCTGGACCTCGCATCGCCTTGAACCGCCCAGGGTCAATAACCGCGCCTCACGCCGTCGAGGCGCCGGACGGCCTCCCCAATCCGCAGCGCCTGCTCGCATTCACGACCCTCGCCATGGCGGTCAGCATGGCCGTGCTCGACGGCACCATTGTCACCGTGGCGCTGCCGACGATGGCGCGGCAGTTCGCCGTCGCGCCCGAGAACGCCATCTGGATCGTCAACGCCTTCCAGCTCGCGGTCACCGTCTCGCTTCTGCCGCTGGCGGCGCTCGGCGACATCTTGGGCTACCGGCGCGTCTATTGGTGGGGGCTTGCGCTCTTCACTGTCGCGTCGCTGGCCTGCGCGCTCGCGCCGACATTCGCCGTGCTCGCTTTCGCGCGGGTGGTTCAGGGGTTGGGCGCCGCGGGAATCATGAGCGTCAACATCGCGCTCATCCGCTTCGTCTATCCGCACGCGCGGCTTGGCCAGGGGGTCGGCAACCTGGCGGTGGTGGTCGCCGTTTGCTCGGCCGGCAGCCCGAGCGTCGCGGCGGCGATCCTGTCGGTCGCCTCCTGGCACTGGCTGTTTCTGATCAACGTGCCGATCGGGGTGGTTGCGCTCATCATGGCGGCGCGGACGCTGCCAGCGACGCCGCGGTCCGCCAGCCGGCTCGATCTTCCGAGCGTCATTCTCAACGTGTTTACGTTCGGGCTCGTCATCGCCGGCGTGAACCGCATCGGTCAAGACGGGTCCCCCTGGCCGGCGCTGATCGAGATCGCCGCCGGCGTGGCGATCGGCGTGGCGCTCGTCTTGCGGCAACTCAAGCTCCCCGCGCCGCTGCTGCCGGTCGATCTTCTGCGCCGGCCGGTGTTCGCGCTTTCGCTTGCGACGTCTATCGCCTCCTTTGGAGCGCAAGCCCTAGCGATCGTGTCGTTGCCGTTTTACTTTGAAGGCCGTCTCGGCCTCTCGGCGTCGGCCTCCGGACTGCTGCTTACGCCGTGGCCGCTCGCGACCGCTTTGATCGCGCCGATCGCCGGGCGCCTGGCCGATCGATTCATCCCCGGCCTCCTTGGCAGCATCGGTCTTTTGGTGATGAGCGGAGGACTGGTTCTTGTCGCAATGGGCATCGGCGATTCCACACCGCTTTCGCTCGCCTGGCGCCTCGCGATCTGCGGCCTGGGCTTCGGGTTTTTCCAGTCGCCCAACAATCGGGTCATCATCGGCAGCGCGCCGCGCGAGCGAAGCGGCGGGGCGGCCGGCCTGCAATCCTCCGGGCGGCTGATCGGCCAGTCGTTCGGGACGGCGCTGGTGGCGGTTGCGCTCGGACAGGCGCCGAGGCATGCGACGGAGATCGCCCTCTGGGGCGCGGCCGCGCTGACCCTTGCCGGCGCGATCACCAGCGGCTTGCGCAGGGCTGGTTGAGGCGATGCTCCTCTTTGCGCCCAACGTTACGGCGCGCGGGCGCCCGCGCGGTTCCAGCCCCGCCCGCGATCGCCAAAGGCTTCCCAGCCCTGGTCGGTGACGGCGACCGTATCCTCCAGCTTGATGAAGCCGCGACGGGGATGCGCGATCGTCGTCTCGATCGAAATGACCATGCCGGATTCAAGCGGGCGGTCGGAATCATAGGCCGGATAGGGTACGGGCCCGTGGCTCGTGAGCCGCGGCGCCTCGTGGCTGATGAGGCCCATCCCGTGCGCTACAAACTCAATCGAATTCGCGCGCGACGATCTCTTCAACACTTCACCGGCGCTGGCGTAGATCTCGCCGCCATTGGCGTTCGCCCGGATCGGCGTGCGCGCCGCCATCTGGATTTCGTCGACCTCGCCGAGCAGGTCTTCAAGTTCGCTGTCGGGTTCGCCCTGGATCGCCATGCGACAAAGATCGCCTATGTAGCCTTTGTAATTGCCGCCGGAATCAATCGACATGATGTCGCCTGCTCCCCACACCTGGTCGGAGGGCGCGCGATTGAGGCTCGTCCCCGCCGTGATGAGGCAATATTCAAATGTCAGGCCCCGGTTAACCTCTTCGCGGCGAAGCGCCTCGACGACTTCCGCTTTTGTCGCGCCGGGCCCGTGCGACGCAATCACCGCCAGCATGGAATCGACCACGAGTTCGGACGCCAGGCGCAGCAGATCCAGCTCTGCTCGGGTCTTGCGCGCCCGCAGGCGTTCGAACGCCAGGTGCGCTTCGACGAACGTGACCCCGGGCAATTCGCGCGCCATGAGTTCGGCCGCGTCGGCGGGCAGGAACGCGCGCTCGATTCCGACACGTTTCGCCTGGGGGCCAAGCTTCTTGAGATGATCGATCGCGAGCTGCGCGGAATCAAGACTCGCGCCCGCGGTTTGGAAGCTGGGAGTCCAGAACTTCCCGAGGGCCTTCTCATAGGATTCCATTCCGTGCCCGATATAGGTCGATTGGTCCGGGCGGCCTTTGACATAGACGAGAAGAGGCAAATAGCGGCTGACCCCGATCGCGTCGAAATGATCGAAGAAGAAGAACCGGTAGCCGCCAAAGAGATATTGGATGTTGTGCTTCGATGAGATCACCGCCGCGTCCATGCCCGCCTCGTCGAGGAGCGCGTCAAGGCGGGCGCTATCGAATGGCGGCGACTTGGCTTCTGGCGGCGACTTGGCTTCGGCCTTCGCGAACGACTGTGCGGCGGGGCTTTCCATCATAGTTTCCTCCCTCGCGTGTCCCGCGAGATTAAAGTTCCCGCCTCAATCTAGCTCACGCGAGTGTGACTCGCCATCCCGCGCGCTTGCCAAGAGCGCCACAAATCCGTGATCATCGCGAAGCGACCATTCACCCGAACCAAGGCGGATCTCATGCTCTCGGTCGACGCCAAAGGCGTCTTTCCTATCGCGCCGACGCCATTTCTCGCCGACGGCAGCATCGATCCGGCCAGCGTCGACCGGATGATCGACCATTACGTCGCGGCCGGAGCCGACGGTTGCACCATTCTCGGCATCATGGGCGAGGCGCCGAAGCTCGATCACGACGAGGCGATCGGCCTCATCGCCCGCTGCGTTGCGCGTGCGCCCAAACTGCCGTTCATCGTCGGCGTCTCCGCGCCGGGATTCGCGGCGATGCGCGGCCTGTCGCACGCCGCCATGGCCAAGGGCGGCTCGGCCGTGATGATCGCCCCGCCCCCGTCGCTGCGCACCGACGACCAGATCGTGACGTATTACGCGCAAGCGGTCGAGGCGATCGGATCGGACATTCCCTTCGTCATTCAGGACTATCCGCTGACGCTCAGCGTGATCATGACGCCGAACGTCATCCGCCGGATCATCACCGACAATCCGTCCTGCGTCATGCTGAAGCACGAGGACTGGCCGGGCCTGGAAAAGATCTCGGCGCTCCGGCGATTCGAGGAGGAGGGCAAGCTGCGCCGCGTTCCGATTCTAACCGGCAACGGGGGCATGTTCCTCGATTTCGAGATGGAGCGCGGAGTCGACGGCGCGATGACCGGCTACGCCTTCCCGGAAATGCTGATCGACGTGGTGCGCCTATCGCGCGAAGGACGGCGCGAGGAAGCGCACGACCTTTTCGACGCCCACCTGCCCCTCGTCCGCTATGAGCAGCAGCAGGGCGTCGGGCTCGCCGTGCGAAAATATGTGCTGATGAAGCGCGGCATTCTCAGCTCCGACGCGCAGCGAAAGCCCGGCGCTACTCTTAGCGCGACGGCAATGGCGGAGGTCGACTATCTCCTCACGCGCCTCGCCCGCCACGACAAGCGCGCCGCTGCAATCGCCGATGTGGCGATGCGTAAGCAAGCATGACGCTCAGAATCCCACAGCCTGCCCGTCGCGACGGCTTTCGGAGGCGGCGACGTAGCCGCCCCCTTCGAGGCGCCAAATGACCTGACCCGCGCCAAAATCGAGGAGGCCGCCGTCAACAAGCTTATGGCCGCGAGCGGCGAGCGCAGCGCGAAAGGCCCCGCTCCACGCCGACTCGACCATCAGACCGCCGCCTTCGACGCGCCAACGGGGGGCGTCAATCGCGGCCTGCGGATTCTGTCCCCTGGCGAAAAGCCTGAGCACGATTTGCACGTGGCCTTGCGGCTGCATCGAGCCGCCCATAACGCCGAAGGCCGCTAGCGGCGCCCCGCCAACAGTCGCGAAGCCAGGGATGATGGTGTTGAACGGACGCTTGCGCGGTCCGACGCAATTCGGATGGCCGGGATCGAGGCTAAAGCAGGCACCGCGGTTGTTGAGCGCAACGCCAATTCCCGGCACGACGATTCCCGAGCCGAAGCCGCGATAGTTCGACTGGATGTAAGAGACCATCATGCCCTCGGCGTCGGCGGCGGCGAGATAGACCGTTCCGCCCTGGGGTGATTTGCCGGGGTCCGGCGCTTGGGTGCGGTCGCGGCGGATGAGTCCGGCGCGCTCGCAGAGATAGCCGTCGGCGAGCAGCGTTTCGGCCCTGACCCGCATCGCGGAGGGATCGGCGATGTGAGCGACCGCATCGGCCATGCCGAGCTTGGTCGCCTCGATCGCAAGGTGCTGGAGCTCGGCCCCGTCAGCGTCAAGGCCATCGAGGTCGCAGCGATCGAGAATGCCAAGCGCGATCAGCGCCGCCAGCCCCTGACCGTTCGGCGGCAGTTCATGGATGCGGACGCCCTGGAAATCGATCGCGAGCGGCGAAACCCATTCCGGCTCGTGCTCAGCGAGGTCGGCGAGCGTCATCGCGCCGCCGTCGCCCTCGGCCGCCACGGCAATCGCCTCGGCAACGGCGCCGCGGTAGAAGGCGCGCCCTTCGCTGGCGGCGATTGCCTCCAAAGTCTCCGCATGGTCCGGGCAACGGAAGAGCTCGCCAGCCGCGGGTGCCCGGCCTTGAGGCAGGAAGACCCGCGCGAACTCGCGACAGCCTGCGAGCGTGGCGGCCTGACGCGACCAGATCTCCGCGACGACGGGTGAGACAGGAAATCCTCGGCGGGCGTAGCCGATAGCCGGTTCGAACAATGTCGTGAAAGGCAGGCGGCCGAACCGCTTGTGCAGCGCCACCCAGGCCGAAACTGCGCCTGGCACGGTGACGGAATCCCAGCCGGTCGCGGGCATCGATTGCCGATTGGCGAAACGAGCATCGGTCCAGCCGGCCGGCGAACGGCCCGAGGCGTTGAGCCCGACCAACGCGCCGCCGGAGGCGACCATAGCGAAGGCGTCGCTGCCGATACCGTTCATCACCGGCTCGACCACGGTCAGCGCCACGGCGGTCGCGATCGCCGCGTCGACCGCATTGCCACCCTTGGCCAGCATGGCGAGACCCGCCTGCGCGGCGAGCGGCTGGCTGGTGGCGACACAATTGGCGGCGAGAATCGGCTGGCGAATCGAGGGGTAGGGAAGGCGCCAGTCCACACGCAAGCTCCGCGTCAGGCTCGGCGCACGCCAGTTCGCGCATCTCCGCTAACAATCAACCGAGATACTCCATGATGTAGAGCCCGGCGCCGCTCCAATCGGTGCCGTAGCAGAGGCCGTTCTTGTCGACGAAGACGTCCGCCGAATGCAGCACGACTGGCCGGTTAGGTCGGGGGTCGACGAGTTTCTTCGGGGCGGGCGGAACGCAAGCGCCAACTTCGACCGGCCTCAAGGGATCGGCGATGTCATAAACCCTGACGCCGGCGTTCTGATACGTGGCGAAGATCAAGGTGGAGCTCTGGAACGAGCCGGGCCGGTTTTCGTGGATGTTGTGCGGGCCGAAATGGCCGCCGACGGCGACATAGTCGCGGTCGTTCGGCAAAGGGAATGTTGCGATACTGATCGGGTTCGACTTGACATGATTGTCGAACACCCAGATCGGCTTGAACCCGTCCTCCATGTTATCAAGCACCGCCTCGTCGAGAACGATCAGCAAATTTCGGTCCGGCAAGGGAAGGCAATTGTGAGTGCCGCCGCCAAACGGCGGCGACCAAACGCGATGGACGATCAGCTTCGGGTTGGCCTTGTCGGAGACGTCGACGCTCGCCAGGCAGCCGTCGCGCCAGGCGCAATAGGCGATGTCTTCGGCGATGACCGCGTGGTGGAGGCCATAGCGGCCGCGTTCAAGCGGCCAGTCGGCCGTCTCGCCCGCCGCGAGATTCATGCCGGGCAGCCAGTAGCGGCCGACGATCTCCGGCTTGGTCGGGTCCTGCATATCTATGGTGACGAGAATGTAGTCCGAAAAGCCTTCGATCATCGCCGAGGCGTAGGCCCAGCGTCCGCCGACATACCAGATGCGATGAAGCCCTGCGCCGTCAACCGGCATGAACCCGATCTGGCGCGGCGCCGCGGGCCTCGAAATGTCAAAGACCGCCATTCCCGCCGACCAGTTGCGCGCGCGCTCGGACACATGCGCGCCGTGTGAGCCGGACTGCGGCTTGTAGTAGTTGCGCTCGTCCGCCATCTCCGGTTGAGAGAACATGTCGCGGCCATGGACCAGCAGCAGCAGATCGTCGTGGACCTGCAAATGCAGGCTCCACGTGTTGGGCGGATTCTGGACATAGGCGACGGCTTTGGGTTTGGCGGGATCGCGCACGTCGATCACCGAAAAGCCCTTCGAGCAGACGTGGCCGATATAGGCGTAGCCGTTCCGCACCATGATCTGCTGGCCGTCGGAGCGGCCCGCCTGATCGGAATGTCCGATCAGGCGCATGTTCCTGGCATAGCTCGGTTTGAGGTTTTCGCCCGCGGTCATCGCCGTGCTCAGCCCTTATATTCGACGATGTAAAGGCCGGCGTTGAAGTCCGTGACGTAGCAGAGCGCATTCTTGTCGACGAAGACATCGGCCGAATGCAGGACAATCGGGCGGTTCGGCCGCGGGTCCACCCAGGTTGTGGGCGGCGGCGGCACGAACGCAGCCACCTCCTTCGGCCGGAACTGGTCCTTGATGTCGTACACGCGCAACCCCGCATTCTGGTAAGTGGAGAAGATCAGCTCCTCGCTGACGAAGCTGCCCGGCCGATTTTCATGGACGTTGTGCGGCCCGAAATGACCGCCGACCTTGAGATAGTCCTTGTCGGATGGCGGAGGAAAGGTCGAGATGCCGATCGGATTGGCCTTCACTTGGTTGTCGAAGATCCAGATCGGCTTGAACCCGTCCTCCTGATTGTCGAGCACCGTCTCGTCGACGACGACGAGCAGATCGCGCTTGGGCAGCGGCAGCGCGTTATGCGTGCCGCCGCCGAACGGGGGCGCCCAGACCTTATGGACCATGAGTTTCGGCTTGGCCTTGTCCTTGACGTCGACGACTGCGAGGCAGCCGTCGCGCCAGCTGCAATAGGCGATGTCGTCGTGGACGATCGCGTGATGGAGCCCGAAGCGCCCGTTCTTGGTCGGCCAGTTCGCCTTCTCGCCGGCCGCCACGTTCATGCCCGGCAGCCAGTATTTCCCGGCCATGACCGGCTTCTTCGGGTCCGCCATGTCGATCGTGATGAGGATGTAGTCGGAGAAACCGTCGAGTAGCGCCGAGGCGTAGGCCCAGCGCCCACCGACGTACCACATGCGATGCAGACCCGTTCCCTCGACCGGCATGAAACCGATCTGTTTGGGATCTTCGGGCTTCGATAGGTCATAGACCGCCATGCCGGCAGACCAGTTGCGCGCGGCGGCTTCGGGTTTGGCGTGATGATCGACCGAGCCCTTGTAATAGGCCTTCTCGTCGGCAAGCTCGGCCTGGGCGAACATGTCCTTGTTGTGGATGACCAAGAGAAGGTCGTCGTGGGCCTGCAAGTGAAGGGTCCAGGTGTTGGGCGGCGCGGCGACGTGCTTCACATATTTGGGCTTGGCGGGATCGCGGACGTCCACGATCGAGAAACCTTTGGAGAAGATGTGGCCGATGTAAGCGTAGCCGCGATGCACCATGATCTGCACGCCGTCGGACTTTCCGCCCTGATCGCTGTGGCCGACGAGGCGCATGTTCTTGGTTGCATAGTCGGGTTTGGGAAGCGTCGTCTCAGCCATCGTCGGTCTCCGTGTCGTGATTCGTCAGGTGAGCTCGGTCCCATGGGCTTTGGCCGTTGTGCGAACTCAAGCGCATTTAGGGCGGCGCGCAGGGCGCCGCCCCTCGTTGGAACATGTCCGTTTGCGGGCTACTTCACGCCCCAGATCTTCTTGTATTCGTCGCGATAGCCGTTGCCGGGATCGAACCGATTGTCCGGTCCGCCATCCTTGTCGAGATTCTCGGCGGTGAAGAGGTGCACGTGCGGCACGAAGCCCGAGGGCTTGTCGCCAGCGAGCGCCCGGTTCATCTCGTCGACCATGATCCAGCCTTGCAGGTTGAGCGGTTCTGCGACGGTTGCCAACTGATATTGCTTGTCGCGAATGCGCTTGAACGCCGGCACCGAGCCGTCGCCCGAGGAGATCTGCTGTGGATAGCCGGTCGCCGGATCCACGCCGGCGGCCTGCAACGAGGGCGCCGAGAAGTCGAAATAGAGGTCGTTGACGGCGATCGAGAAGGTCCACTTCTTGCCGTACTTCGACAAGAGCGACGTCGTCAGCTGACCCATGCGGTTTGAGAGGTCGCCGATCGGCGTATCGGCGACTTCGAGCACCTTGCACTTCGAATAGCCGTCGACGGCCGCCTTCGAGAAGTTCGTCTTGGCGGTGGCGATGGCGTAGATCGAATCCGTGAACAGGATCACGCCGCAGTCCGCGCCCTCCGAGGCCTTCAAGACCGCTTCGTAACCCGCAGAATCCGCGACTTCCTCGGGATCGGTCGTCACGTTGGTGAACACCGACGGGATGTCCTTGTCTGGCCCGGCTTGGGGACCGGCGTGCCAGCCAACGACCTTGATGCCAGCGGCGGCGGCCTGCTCGAACAGCGGCGCCTGCTCCTTGCTGTCGATGCCGGCGTTGAGAATGCCGGCCGGCTTCATGGCGATCGCCTGCTGCAAAGCCGTGGCGCGACCGGGCACCGAGCCCTGGCCGTCGAGCTGGCGAACTTCCCAGCCGAGGGCCTTGGCGGCTTCCGCGGCGCCGTCGGCGGCGCCCTGCGCGCCGCCGTTGCGCCCGTCGGTGAGCACGATGACGACCAACTTCTTGCCGACGCTCTTCGGCCCCGAAGTCGGACCATCCCATTTGGTGACCGGCGCGGCGACGTTGGCGAGAAAGGCTTTCGCCTTCTCCAGATAGGCCGCGTCGTCCGCGCGCGCCGCGCTTGCGCAGATCGCCAGCGCGCCGACCGAGGCCAGCAAGCCCTTGAGCATCATGTTAAGCGTACCCATGTTTCCCTCCCATCTATGACTGGCGGCTCGCGCCAGGCCGGCGTCGCCGGCGTTACGCAAGGGCCTCACGCGGCCCTGGCTGCGTTCGCGGATGATCCGGCTCCCTCCGCGGGCGTGGTATCGCGCGGCGGCTTGACGACGGTGCGCCGACGCTGCGCGAACGCGGCAAGCGCGATGGCGACGACCAGCGTCACGCCGTTGAAGAGGGGCTCGACGAAGAAGGCGCCGCCAAACAACTGGATGCCGGAGATGCCGACCGCGAGTATGAGAATGCCGAATATGCTGCCCCAGATATTGACG
Source organism: Roseiarcus sp. (assembly GCA_036510135.1). Lineage (GTDB taxonomy): Bacteria > Pseudomonadota > Alphaproteobacteria > Rhizobiales > Beijerinckiaceae > Roseiarcus. Next base: position 16,105 of record DATCEJ010000554.1, read on the forward strand.
CGCCCCGGCTTGATCGTCGTCGAGCCGAGGAAGGCGCCGACCAGCGCCGGCAGCAGGAAATCCAGGCCGACGTTCGCTTGGCCGATGCGCAACTTCGCGCCGAGCACGCAGCCGGCGAAGCCGGTAATGACGCCCGAGGCGATGAAAACGCCGATAACATATCTGCGCACCGGAATGCCGTTGAGCGCGGCGGCCTTTTCATTGGCGCCGATGGCGTAAATGAAGCGGCCGACCGGCAGCCGCTCGCTGACGATCCACAGAACGATCGCGAGCGCCAGCACATAGAAGGCCGGTATGGGGATGCCGAATACCGACGTCGAGTTGATGGCGAGGAAGGCGCGCGGCAGATCGCCGACAATCTGGCGCCCGCCGGTGTGCCAAAGCGCGAGCGCGTAGAGAATCGTGCCAGTCCCCAGCGTCGCGACAAAAGAGTCGACCTGCGCCACCTCGACCAGCACGCCGTTGAGGAAGCCGACGGCCCCGGCGCAAGCAATCACCAGCAGGATCGCGATCGGCCATGGGACGCCGAATTTGACTTGAAGGCTGATGGCGAGAATGTGCCACATCACGATGCCGAAGCCGACGGTCAGATCGATGCGCCCGGCCATCATCGGCAGGGTCGCGGCGAGCGCCAGCAGGGCCACGATCGATTTATCCGCGAGGATTGAGCGCGCATTGAGCCAGGTCGGAAATGTGTCGGGCAGCAGGATCGAGAACAAGATGATCAAGGCGAGCGTCAGGATGGGCAAGCCATAGACCGACGCGAGGCGCACCATGGCTTGCCCACGCGACAGCCTCGCCCATTCCGAACGGGTCGGCTCGAGCGCGTTCGATTTAATGGACTGCATGGACGCAGAAACCGCTGGACGAAGAGCCAAGGAGCGGCTCCGAGCGCCGGATACTCGCCGACGCCGCGGCGAGCAGATTTTCGACCGACAGATCGTTGGCGGCCAATTCCGCGACCACCCGTCCGCGATCGAAGATCAGCGCGCGATGGCAGATCTTCGCCACCTCCTCGAAATCCGTCGACACGACGATGATTGCCGCCCCTGCCTGGAGTGCGACGTCGAAGAGACGATAGATTTCAGCCTTCGCCCCAACGTCGACGCCCGCGGTCGGGTCTTCGAAGACATAGACCTTCGCGTCAAGGTGTAGCCAGCGCCCCACCACCACCTTCTGTTGGTTGCCGCCCGACAAGAATTCGATCGGCAGCGTCGGATCGTTCGGCCGCAATCCGACCTGGGCGCCGCGCTCCCTGGCGGCGCGATTCTCGCGGCCGGGGAACATATACGAAAACAAGCTCAAACCGGCCGCAACCGGATTGAGGAACAGGTTCTCGCGCACCGACAAATTCGGCATGATGGATTCGCCGACGCGGTCGGCGCAGACCAGATTGATCCCTCGCGCCATCGCCTCGCGTGGCGACGAGACGGCCACATGGCGTCCGTCGAGCAGGGCGCGTCCGCCTGTAATCGGCGAGACCCCGAACAACGCCCGTCCGATGCTTTCCTGCCCCGCGCCCCGCAGCCCGACCAGCCCGACGATCTCGCCAGAGTGGATCTCGCATTCGATGGGTCCGACCTCCTCCACGGTGACCGACTGCAGGGCAAGGCGCGGCGAACCATGGCGAACAGGCGGCCGGCGGAAGACCTGCGATGGCTCGCGCCCCACGATCAGAAGGATCGTTTCGTCCGGCGTCGTCTTTGCAACTTCTCGTTCCCCCGCGACGCGCCCGTCGCGCAACACGATCATGCGATCGGCGATCTCGAACACCTCGTCGAGACGGTGCGAGACGTAGATCATCGCGACTCCGCGAGCGCGCAGTCGGCGCAACGCCGAGAACAGCCGCGCCACCTCATCGGCGGGCAAGCTTGCGGTCGGCTCGTCGAGGACAAGAATCTCGGGCTCGGCCGCGAGCGCACGCGCGATCGCCACCAGGGACTTTTCGGTCCTGCTCAGATTCTGGATGCGCGCGTCGGGATCAATATCGGCGCCCAGCGCGTCCAGCGCAACGGCGGCGCGGCGAAGCGCCGCGCCCGCGTCGATCATGCCGAGGCGGCGCGGAAAGCCGAGCGTCATGCAGATGTTTTCGGCCACCGTCATCCAGTCGATCAGGCCGAGGTCCTGATGGATGAAGGCGATCGGCAGGCGGCGCAGCGCATGAGTGACGACGTCGACGCCGCGAAAGCGGACTTGGCCAGCGTCGAGCGCATAGACTCCGGCCAAAATCTTGATCAGCGTCGACTTGCCGGCGCCATTTTCGCCGAGCAGCGCAAGAATCTCGCCGGCCTTGAGGGTCATGCCGACGTCCGCCAGCGCTTCCGTGCCGCCAAAGCTCTTGAAGACGCCGCGCACCTGCAACAGCTCGCCCGCGGCCTGCGGCCGCTCGTCCGCCGAACCGATCGCGCCGACGGCGCGCCCGTCCGCCTCCATCGACTCGCTCCTCCCGCGAAGCGCTCCGCCTTCGCCGATTGGCGCGCGCCCGCGCTTGACGCCGGGCTTCGTCAACACGGCCGAGGCGAGTCCAAGCTCCGCTAGAGGCCTCCGTGGCTGCGGAGAGCCGTTGGAAGTTCGCTCCGTGCTTACGCGCTAGTGCGTTAAGCTAAGGGCAATTCAATAAAGCTGTCAATCTGGCTTGCAGAGGCCGTAGACGTCACTGCGCGCGTGTGGCTTTGAAAGCAGAGACGCAAATCCGAGCGAATGCCCACTCGATCTGGCGGACATTCTTGATCGCCGATACTATGGTGCGGCTCGGGCAGCACCTTAAGCCGATGCGACGGAACAAGCTGCGCGTACCACGGGTGAGGGATCGGCGAGCCCTCAACGCATCATTTGCGTGTTTCGGTCCGGCGGAGCGCCGGGGAACGCCTCAGCCCGGTGGCGGTATTCCGCTTCCATCTGGCGCCGCTTGCGCCCGCTGGGGAAGCCGCCCGATTGCTGGCCCAGCACCATGTTCTCGGCAGCCGTCAGGTTTGGAAGTAGTGGCAGTTCCTGGTGCACGACGCCGATCCCGACGCGCTCCGCGTCCTGCGACCCCGCGAACTGCACCTCACCGCGGCCCTCCATCCAGACAGCGCCGGACGTCGGACGCTCAATCCCGCAAAGAATCTTGATCAGCGTGCTCTTGCCCGCGCCGTTCGCGCCCAGTAGCCCGAGCACCTGGCCGCTGGAGAGTTCGAGATCAACGCCACGTAGTACGGCGCTGGCCGGGGGATAGATCTTGCTGATCGCCCGAACCGACAGCACCGCCGGTTCGCGCGCCATCCTGGCCGACATGGCGATTTCTTCTTCGGTGGTCACACCCACGTCTAGGTCGTGGCGGCGAGCCCGGTATCACGCATCAGCACTTGGTTGATCCGAGCCATGACCTCCGCATGATGGGCCTGGGCTGTGGGCGCCATGTCAAACTCTGGACGCCGCTCGGGCTCGAAATGGCCGTATTCGTCCACGCCGCGCACGAGCGTCGCCGAATCGCGCATGTCCGCAGCTTGGCGCACGTAGGTCGGAACGTAGCGGATAGCGAAGCCGATGCGCCGTTTGGTCGAAGGGTTAGGCTCGGATCCATGGATTAGGCGAACGTGGTGCAACGACATCTCGCCGGGCTGTAGCGGCAACTCGACTGCCTTGCTCTCGTCCACTTCCACCATGATCTCCTGGCCGCGGCTCAGCAGATTGTCCGCGGCGAAAGTGTCGCGGTGCGGCGCCTGGTCCAGCTTGTGCGATCCTGGAATGACCCGCATCGCCCCGTTCTCATGGGTGCTCTCGCTAAGGGCCACCCAAGCCGTAACGATATCCGGCGGCTCCAATCCCCAGTACGTGGAATCCTGGTGCCAAGAGACGAAACTCGGATTCCGCGGTTCCTTGATGAAGAAGCTGCTGCCCCAGACCAGAATGTTGGGACCAATCACCCGCTCCACGGCATCGAGCACGCCGGGGTGGCGAACCAGTTCGTCAAGCCAAGTAAACAGTAAATGCGGTTTGTTGCGGAGCCCGCCGGTCAGGCCGCCGCTGGTGGTCTCGAAGGCTTCGAGACGGTTGCGCAGACCGGCGGCCTCGTCGCTGGTCAAGGCCCGAATCGGCGCATAATAACCCTGATCGTTGAACTGGCGGACGGCATCCGTCGAGATTGTTGCCATGCGATCCTCCCGCAACCGCAGCTTGTCATGCTGCATTCCGCCAGTGTAGTGGCATTTTCAATGGTAAAAGTTGCGTCACCCCTGTCAACGGGAAACCAGCGTCCAGGCGCCACGGCGCTCCGGCCCTTGAAAAAGGGTTGGACCTGCTGGAGATCCTCGCCGACGAAGCCGGCGCCTTTACCCAGAAGCAACTGGCCGAGCGCGCAGGCAGGACCACTGGTGAAATTTTCCGAATGTTGGGGGTGTTGGAACGCCGCGGCTATCTGGTGCGCGATGACCTGACGGCCCGGTATAGCCTGACGCTGAAGCTGTTCGTGCTCGGCAATCGCCATCAGCCGACCAGGCGGCTGCAGGCGGCCGCCTTGCCTGTTATGCAGGACCTGGCCGAAGCGGTAGGCCAGTCGTGCCGCTTGGTCGTGGTGAGCGAAAAGCGGATGACCGTGGTAGCGCAAGCCGAGCCTCGTGGGCCGATGGTTTTCACCGTCAAGCAGGGAGCCGACTCTCCATTGTCGGCGCATCGGGTCTCAGCCCGTGTTCTTGCTGCTTTTGCGCCAAGCGGACGACAGGATCAAATGCTGCACGCAATGATTCTTGAAGATCGCGCTCCCGACTCTTCGGCGCTTCGCAAGCGCCTCAATCGCATCGCTCGGGAGGGCTACGACATGGTGCCTAGTGAGACGATCGGCGGAGTTATCGACCTCGCCTACCCCGTGTTCGATTACGATGGATATGCCAAGGCGTCACTGGTCGTGCGCCTGTTGCCCGTGATTGGACGCACCCCGGACCCCGAGACAGTGAAGAATAACGTTGCCAAAGCAGCCCAGCGAATCTCAGCGGCGATTGGTGGAGTTAAGGCAGAATGGTGAGGGACCGGCCGGCGTCGTCCGATAATGACCGACTGGAGTTCCTGAATGCTGGTGAACCGCCAACGAGATCGATTTTTGCCATAATTCTTCGATTGTCCGCCGGGAAGCCTCTTCAATCTTTGCCTCACGCAGGTTGGTGGCTCCGCCTGTGTCCAAAATCAACCGCGTATAGCGCGACTGCGAGGAGGAGTATCAGTCCCTGGACGATCCACTGCCAGTACGCGACGACGCCAAGGAGATTGAGTACGTTACCGATCATGGCCAACACGAGCGCACCAGCGATTGCCCCCCAGATTGTGCCTCTTCCTCCAAACAAATCGACGCCACCGAGGACAGCGGCGCTGATGCTTGAGAGCTGATAAGTGTTCCCGACCAGGGGATCGCCGCTACCCGTGCGCGAAGCAATGAACAGGCCCGCGGCCGAAGCAAGGAGCGCGGAGCCGATATACGCTGTCACCTTGATCTCACCTATCGCTACACCGGCAAGCCTCGCTGACTTTTCGTTCCATCCCACGGCCCGCAGCCGCAAACCGAAGCGCGACCGATCGATATAGATAGCGATCAGGGAAAGGATGGTCAGAGTCACCACCGCGGTCGCAGGTACATATCCCCAGCGCGTCGTAGCGGCGTCTTGGAACCACCTCGAGACGTGGCCCCCCGGAACCGGCCGCAGATAAAGGTTGATGCCGGCGAGAAAGAACGTCATCCCGAGCGTCGCGAGAAACGGTGGTAGATTGTAACGTACGATAAGAAGCCCGTTGACAAGGCCGACGATCACCGCAGCGCCTACGCATGCCGCAAGCGCCGCCAACACGCTTCCGCCGTTGGCCGGATCCATCAGCAGGGAAGCAACGACGCCTGCTAGCGTAACAGAGGCGCCGACGGAAAGATCGATGCCCGCCGTGATGATGACGAGTGTTTGGCCGACTGCGGTGAGAAGCAGCGGCACCGACTGCAGGAGGAAATATCCAATATTGATGCGGGTCCCGAAGCGCGGCACGAGGAAATAGGCGAGAAGCGCGCCTATGACGACAATTAGGATCGGGCCGGCGGTTCTCCTGTCGAACCGTGTCATGCCGCTCCTCTTTCAAATCTTTGGCCCGTAATGGCCGCGAGCACCTCCTCCTCCGATCGGCTCTCACGCGTGAAAGTCGCCGCCTGCCGGCCCCGATAGAAAGCAACGATCGTATCGGCGAGGCCGAGCGCCTCAGCGAGATCGCTCGTCGCGATAAGCACCCCGAGACCACTGTCCGCGAAATTGCGGAGATGTTTATAGATATCGACCCGTGCGCCAACATCGATGCCCGCGGTCGGATCGAGGAGGAGCAGGAGCTGGCGCTGCGCGGCGAGCCAGCGGCCAAGGGCGAGCTTCTGCTGGTTGCCGCCGCTGAGGGACTCGGCAAGCGCCGTGGACGACCGGCAACGAACCGACAGCGCCTTGATCAACCGGTCGGACTCCTCCGCCTCGCGCCGCGCATCGACGAATCCCATGCGTGACCACATCTCAAGGGCGCCAAGCGAGAGGTTCTCTCGCACCGTTCGCACCGGGAGGATCGTTTCAGCGCGATCTTCCGCGAGAAAGCCAATACCGCTTGCAAGCGCGTCCCGGACGGAGCGCAGCCTGATGACTTTTCCGTCCATTCGGACCTCGCCGGCGTCCGGGGGAGGCAGCCCCGCGAGGCTGCGTGCGACTTCGAAGCTTCCGTGGCCCGCAAGCCCAACAAGCGCGACGATTTCTCCGCGCCGGACCTCCAGCGTCACATCCTCGAAAGCGCCGGCGCGCCGGATCGCCTTCGCGAACAGGAGCGTCTCCGCGGGAGGTGCGGAAGGGTGCGGGTACATCTGGCCGAGTTCGCGGCCCACCATGAGGGAGACGACTCGCTCCTGCACGGCGTCAGCACGGGTCAGTTCGCCCACCTTTGCCCCGTCGCGCAGCACCGTCACCCGGTCGACCATCCCTTCGATCTCCTCGAGGCGATGGGTAACGTAGAGAATAGCCGTGCCGCGCGCTTTCAGTTCGCTGAGGATGGCGAGCAAGCGTCGTGTCTCTTCGCTGGTGAAGGAGGCGGTCGGTTCATCGAGGACGAGAAGCTTCTGCTTCTCGTCGAGCACCTTGAGAATTTCTAGGATCTTGCGGTCCCCGATCTTGAGGAGTTCCGCAGAGATGTCGGGATCGAACCGAACATCGAAACGCTTGGCGCGCGCGGCCAGCTCATCTCGCACCGATCGGCGCCGAATAACGCCAAAGGCGCCCGTCGGCTCCTGGCCAAGAGCGAAGTTTTGAGCGACCGTCAGGCCGGGAAGAATGGAGGAATCCTGGTGAACAATGTGGAGTCCAAGCGAGCGCAGCAGCGCGGGTGTGGGCGCTTCAATTCGCTCGCCTTCAAACAGCATCTCGCCCCGGGTCGGACGATGGATGCCCGCCAGTATCTTGATTAGGGTCGATTTACCTGCTCCGTTCTCGCCGAGAAGGGCGTGGAAGCGTCCCGCCTCCAGCTTCAGGCTGATCTCACGGAGCGCGAGAGTCGCGCCAAAGGCCTTGGTGACGTCCCGCAGCTCCAGAAGGGCTGCGTTGTCTGAAGCGATGCCGGCGTTCGAATCGGAAGAGGCGACTTTTCGCTCGGCCGCCGTGGGGACGGGCTTACGGACCTCGACCGTTCCGACCGAGGCCCGCGCGGATCGCTCCGCGCGGCCGGCGCCAGGCTCACGACTGGCGGTCACTTCGCTTGACGTTTCATGTCTCGAGCGACGTTGGCCTGCGCTATCGGGTCGCCTGCGCCTTCAGTTCCTCAGGAGGAAGCTGCGTGCCAAGGAGCCAGACGTTGTCCGGCAGGTCGGGCTGAACGAAGTCCTTGAGGGTCTCGGCGGTTACGACCTTCGTCGGGATTTCAACCTTCTCCCCGGTTTTGCCGGTCAGAGCATTGATCACGTCCAAGGTGCCGTAGACAGCGACGTCGGTATGGTCGCCGATGATGTACCACTGAAGCTTTGGATTGGCGGCCCACCATTTCAAGGGGCCGTTGCCCCCGCCGACGCCGATCATGGGGATCTTCGTGATGTCATAGCCCTGGCCGACCATCACCTCGCCGGCCGCCCAGGTCATGGAATCGCCGAAAGAGAGGACGCCGTTAACCTCGGGATGGTTGGCGAGGCAGTTCTGGACCGCGGTCTTCGCCGCGCCGTAATCCCAGTTGGCATACTCGCTGCAGATAACCTTGATGCCCGGGTTCTGATCCAACACCTCTTTGGCGCCGTCCCATTCGTAGCCGTCGACCGGCGTTCCGGTAATGCCGCGCAGCACGATGACGTTCCCCTTGCCTCCCATCGCCTTGGCGAGCCATTCCGTTGTCTGGCGCTGCCATTCCTTGAAGGGTGGAGTCACCTGCGCGACAACGAGGTCCGCGCCTTCGGTGATGTTGTTGTTGTAGGTGGCGACCGGAATGTTGTTGTCCTTGGCGTCCTTGAGCACGGAGGCGAAGGCGGTGTTCGAATGCGGCGAGAGCACAATGGCGTCGACGCCGCGCGAGATGAGGTCCTGGACGTCGGAGATCTGCTTGTTGGTGTCCTCTCCGGCATTAAGGACAATGAGTTCCTTGATCAGCTCCGGGTGCTTGCTCGCATAGTACTTGATCTCGTTGATCATCTGCACGCGGAACGGATTGGCGACCGAGTCGTTCGAGACGCCGATAACGAACGGCGGTTTCTTCTCCGCCGCGTGGCTCGTCGCGACGCCCAGGGTCGCGGCGGCGAACATGGCGGCGGCGCAGCTCGCGATTTTCCAGCGCGGCGTTCTCGTGTGCTGGCTCTCGATTGGCATGGCGTTTCCTACCCTTTCCTCAGTTTGTTGTTTTCACTCTCGTTCTACGTCATCACACTCATAGCCGCGCCTTCTTACGCGCGGCCAGCAGCGGATCTCTGTCAGGCTCGCGCCTAGGACCTCTCGTCAGCTTGCGATCCGCCTCCCTTGCAGGATAGCGCCGGCGATCACGATTGCCGCGAGCAGCACGGAGCGTAGCGCGATAGGCACGCTAAGCTGAATGAGGAGCGCCGTCAGCACGGCAAGAATGACCACCCCGACAAGGGTGCCAAACACACCGCCCTCACCGCCTGAAAGGCTGGCGCCGCCGATAAGCACGACGGCGAGCGAGTTGAGTACGTAGGGATCGCCAGCGTTGAGTGTGCCGACGGCGATATATCCGCCAAGAAGCAGACCGCCGGCCGCTGTCAGAGCTCCACAAATTACGTAAGCGATCACAGTTATCCGCTCGACGCGGATGCCGGTCAGCCGTGCGGTGCGCGGATTGGCGCCGGTCGCGTAAAGACGCCGACCAAATACGGTGCATGTAAGCAGGACGATGACAGCCGCGAAGACGACGCAGACAATCAAGTCCGCTACCGGGACAATGCCGATCTTCCCATTAGCGGCAAATTGCAGGGCAGAAGGCATCGATCCGTTGGGCGCTCCATTTGTGTAAACCCAAGAGGCGCCGTTGATCATGGTTGCGGTAGCGAGGGTGCTGATCAAAGCAGGCAAACGCAGGCGCGTTATCAAGAGCCCATTGACCGCTCCGATCGCGCCGCCGATCGCGAGGCACACGAGGATAGCGATCGGCAACGCCGCGTTGTTTCCACGCGCGAGACCGGCGCCGAGCACGACGCTAAGTGTGAGGACGGCGCCAACCGACAAGTCGATCAACCCCAAGAGCACGACAAGCGTCTGGCCGATGGCAACGAGGGCAAGGGGG
>DATCEJ010000555.1:0-3635 GCA_036510135.1 Roseiarcus sp.
GCGTTCATGTTGGTGCGGCGGAAGAAAAAGGTCTGCACGTCCATCTGCTGGATATGGAACTCGCCTTTAAGGATGCGCTGGCGCACGAACTGATGGCTCGGGTTGAAGCGGCGGGTGTGGCCGACCATGGCGACGAGCCCGGTTGTCTTCTGATCCGCGACGACCGCTTCCGCATCCTTCAAGCTGTCGGCGAGCGGAATTTCGATCTGCACATGCTTGCCGGCCTCGAGGCACTGAAGCGCCTGCGCGGCGTGCATTTGCGTTGGCGTCGCAAGAATCACCGCATCGAGCCCCGGCAGCCTAAGGGTGTCCGCGAGATCGGTCGTGACATGGCCCACGCCATATTTTGCTGCGACCTCCCTGGTCTTGTCGAGCTCGCGGCCGATGAGCGAGATCGTCTCGACCCCGTCAATCAGCTTGATTGCGTCGAGATGCCTCAGGCCAAAGGCGCCGGCGCCGGCGAGCGCGACTTTTAGTGTCTTGGGCATCAGGGTCTCCGACGGCTAAAGGTCAACCGGACCGTCATTGCGAGGAGCGCCGCGACGAAGCAATCCAGGGAACGTGGGCGCACTACGTTCCCTGGATTGCTTCGCTCGGCTCGCAATGACGGGTGGTTGACCGAAAGAAGCGCTACGCCGCGTTCTCCAGAATGAGATGACCGACCGCCGTGTTGGACGCCGGCACGTGATAAAACCGGTGCGCGACTTTAGGCTTCGGGCCACCCGCGACAACATCCGCCATCGCCCCTCGCGCAACCAGCCACATCACGAGTTCGATTCCCTCCGATCCCGCCTCACGCACGTATTCGATGTTGGGTGTCTTCGACAGGCCCACGGGATCATCGATCAGCCGGTCGAGGAACTTGTTGTCCCACTCTTTGTTGATCAAACCGGCGCGCGGTCCCTGAAGCTGATGGCTCATGCCGCCAGTGCCCCAGATATGGACGTTGATGTCCTCGGGATAGCTCATGATCGCGCGGCCGATCGCCCGGCCGAGCGCCAGGCAACGCGCGCCTGAGGGGACGGGGTGCTGCACGACATTGACCGCGAAGGGGACGATCTTGCACGGCCATTCCTTGACCTCGCCGAATACGCAGGAGAGCGGCACGGTGAGGCCGTGGTCGACGTCGATCTCGTTGACCATGGTCAAGTCGAAATCCTGCTGGATCACCTCCGAGGCGATATGCGAGGCGAGCTCGGGGTCGCCGATGACTGTCGGCACCGGGCGCGCGCCATAGCCTTCGTCGGCGGGATTGAATTCCGGCCCGGTCATGATCGCGAAGGTCGGGATCATCGCAAGACTGAAGGCGGTGGCGTGATCGTTGTAGACGGCGACGATCACGTCGGGCTTGTGCGTCTTCATCCATGGCTTGTCGAAATCGTATCCGGCGAAGACCGGCTTCCAATACTCTTCCTTGGTCTTGCCGAGGTCGAAGGCGGCGCCGACGGCTGGGATGTGCGACGTGTACAGGGAGGCGGTGATGCGGGCCATGTTCACACGTCCTTGCGCGGGCGCTGGGCGTCCCCGTGCTCTCCAATTCTGCGGTTTCCCTCGATTGTCCGGCCGCCCTTGATCATCATGTCGCGGTATTCGTGCTCGGTCATGCCGGTCATGCCGCCGGCCATTTGCTGGAAGCTCTTGCCGTCGGTCGCGCCGATCTTGGCGAGGAAATAGATGTTGCCGCCGAGCTCGATGCAGCGGTTGAGGTCGCGCGCAAGGACGGCTTGCTTCTGCTCCTCGCTCATCTTCCATTCGTCGAGATAAAGCCGTTCGTCGGCCTTGAAGCGGGCGCGGTTGTCGGCCTTCATCAACGACATGCAGAACTGGTTGAGCCAGTAGCCCTTGCGTGACTGATCGGCGTCGAAGACGGTTGTGCCGGGAATTTCCGTGAACGCTTTGTCGAGAGCCATGATTCAGCGTGTCCTTTCCTCGGGCCAATAGAGCCGCATCGGATTGACGACCATCAGCAGCTCCTGCAGGTCGGCGGCGGGCGCGATATGGGGAATGATGTCGACCATGAGCCCGTCGTCGGGCATGTGGCCCTTGAGGTTCGGATGCGGCCAGTCGGTGCCCCACAGCACCCGGTCCGGAAATTCCTCGACCACCTTGCGCGCGAACGGAACGACGTCGCGGTAGGCGTTTGTCTCGCCGTTCAGCGCCGGCGGACCGGAAACCGTCAGGCGCTCGGCGCCGGTCACCTTGCACCAGACGTTCTCGTAATCGTCCATGAATTTGAGAAAGCGCGCGAATTCCGGACCGTCGACCGGTTTCGTCACGTCCGGGCGGCCCATGTGGTCGACGACGATGGTCGCTGGCAGCTCGGAGAAGAAATCCGCGAGTTCGGGCAAGTCCGCCGCCTCGAAATAGACCACGATATGCCAGCCGTGTTCGATGACGCGCTCGGTTATCTCTTTCAGCTCGTCCTTCGGTGTGAAGTCGACCAGCCGCTTGATGAAATTGAAGCGCACGCCGCGCACGCCCGCCTCATGAAGCCGCTTCAGTTCCGCGTCGGTCACGTCGCGCCTGACGGTCGCGATGCCGCGCGCCCTGCCGTCGCTCGAAAGCAGGGCGTCGACCATCGCGCTGTTGTCGGCGCCATGACAGGTCGCCTGCACGATGACGTTGCGATCGAAACCGAGGCGGTCGCGCAGGGCGAACAATTGCGCCTTGCTGGCGTCGCAGGGCGTGTATTTGCGCTCGGGCGCGTAGGGGAACTCGGCGCCGGGTCCAAACACATGGCAATGCGAGTCGACGGCGCCGGGGGGAAGCGAAAAGCTGGGCTTGCTCGGCTTCTCGTACCAGTCGAGCCAGCCCTTGGTCTTCTCGAACGGTCCCGTCACGGGTTTGCTGGCGCCCTTCACGGCGCCTTCAGTCGACATATTTGAGCCCCGCCTTTTCGAGCGGCTCACGCATCTTGTACATGTCGAGACCGAGCACGCCGGCGGCGAGCTTCAAGCGCTTGTCGCCCTCGTTCGCCTCGCGCGCCGCCGCGGCCTCGGCGGTCTTTCCGGCCCATTCGGCCGGCACCACAACGACGCCGTCATCGTCGGCGACGATCGCATCGCCCGGGTTCACGGCCACGCCGGCGCAGACGATCGGAATATTGACCGAGCCCAGTGTCGCCTTCACCGTGCCCTTGGCGCTGACGCATTTGCTCCACACGGGAAAGCCCAACTCGGTCAGGGTCTTCACGTCCCGCACGCCGGCGTCGATGATGAGCGCCTTGGCGCCGCGCGCCATGAAGCTCGTCGCCAGAAGATCGCCGAAATAGCCGTCGGTGCAGTCGGCGGTGATCGCGGCGACGACGATGTCGCCCGGCTCGATCTGCTCGGCTGCGACATGCATCATCCAATTGTCGCCCGGATGCAGGAGAACCGTAACGGCTGTTCCGGAGACGAGCGCGCCCGGATAGATCGGTCGCATGTAAGGCTTCATCAGTCCGATGCGCCCCATCGCCTCATGCACGGTCGCGACGCCAGTGCGCCCGAGCGCTTCGACCGCCGCGCGTTCCGCACGCTTGACCTTGCGTCTGACGATGCCGAGTTCGGTCATCGCTTTCTTCCTCCCGCCGCGAATGCTGCGCCTCGTGGAGACGCGGATCGATCCGTGACCTCATAGTCCTTCTGCCGACGCAG
>DATCEJ010000556.1:0-5461 GCA_036510135.1 Roseiarcus sp.
GAGCCTGTCCTGAGCGCGGCGGGAGCGCTCACGCACTGAACGTCCAGCCGCGTAGAGCGGCAGGACGATGATCGGAATCGCCGCCAGCACAAAGGCGGAAAGTTTCGGGCTGGTGACCACCATCATCGTGATCGCGCCAACGAACAGGAAAAGATTGCGCAGCGCCAGCGACGCTGAGGAGCCGAACGTCGCCTTGAGCTGCGTCGTGTCCGCGGAAAGGCGAGAAGCGATGTCGCCGGTTTTCTCGCCGTCGAAAAAGCTCGGATCGAGCCTGGTCAGATGGGAGAAAAGATCGGCGCGAAGGCCCGCGACTACGCGTTCGCCGAGCGTCATCACCAGGTAGTAACGCGCCCCCGACGCCAGGGAGAGCACGGCGACGACGCCGATCATCGCCAGAAAATAAGCCCGGATGAGGCCGGTGTTGTCGTCGGAGAACCCAAAGTCGATCATGCGCCGAACGGCGATCGGCACGACGAGCGTCGCAGCGGAAGCGATGGTCAGCGCAATCAGCGCCAGCGCGATCCGACCGCGATGGGCGAAGGCGTAAGGCCCAAGCGGCTTCAACGCGCCGAGCGAGACGCGAGATCTTTTGTTGCCGGCATCGGCGGCGGATGGCATTTGCGCGAACGGCTCCCCGGACTGTGCGGCGCTTTAGGTACCGGTTTTTCGCCTAAATCAAGGCGCTAGAGATCGACGACAACCGCGCGCGTTCGAGTCAGCTTGCATTGGTATGCCACCCGCGTTATAGCACCGCGAACCAAAAAGAGCCGCCGGTCCTCCGGACGGCTCTTTGCTTATTTTGCCCGAGATAGACGCATGAAGTCCGATATCCATCCCAACTACCACATGATCAAGGTCGTCATGACCAATGGCGTCGAATTCATGACCCGCTCGACATATGGCGAAGAGGGCGCGACGCTGAACTTGGACATCGATCCGAACACCCATCCGGCCTGGACTGGCGGATCACAGCAGTTGCTTGATCGCGGCGGCCGATTGTCGCGCTTCAACACCCGCTTTGGCGGCATTGGCATCGGCGGCAAGAAGTAGCGCGCGGCCCTCATCCGGCGCCCAAAGCCCGTCACGAGACGGGCGTTCTTTCGAACGCCCTCCGGCGCAATCTCCGAGCGCTTGTGACCTTGCCGCCGCCATTGGCGGCGATCCGCTCTCGGGCTTGCGCCAGCGGCTCGCTCACCGTCTTCATGTGCCACCCGTTGGCGTGAAGCAGCGTTAGGGGATCGCGCATGATCCCGACGTGCCCATTCCAGAATATGAGATCGCCGCGCGCAAGCGGCGCGATCGGGTCGTCGATCGCGATGGGCTTGCCGAGGGACGCTTCCATCATATCGCTGTCGCGTGGGGATGCGACCCCGGCCGCCATGAGCGCGGTCTGAACCAGACCCGAGCAGTCGATGCCTTCTGACGTGCGGCCGCCCCAGAGATACGGCGTCTCGATAAAGCGCTCCGCGACCGCGACCCAGTCCGGTTCGTGCGCGCTGAGCTCAGCGAGGCAGCGCGACCACAGATACAGTCCTTCGTCCGAGACCGCGAAATCGCCCTCTTGGCCTACGATCGTGAGCTGCGCGCCGAGCGAGAGCGCCATGCGCGGCGGCGACTTGATCGCGGGGCCGGGATAGGCGTGGGTCCGCAGCGCGGCCACGCGATGGGTCGGAGCGGAGGGGTCGCCCAGCGACGCGCATAGGAGATAGCCGACATATTGGTCGCGCTCGAGCTGCGCCCAGGCCCACCCGTCTCGCTCGTCGTAAACGGTGACACGTTCGCCATGCAGCCCTTCGGTCTCCAGCGGCGCGTCGGTTTGCGGGGAACGCCGGAGCGGCGCGCTCGCTGCGATGATCCCCATTCCCGTCCCCTCCGCGTAGCGCGGCGCGTCGACGAGACCGCGCAGGTGCTCCCCCGCGAGGTCGGCGCGGGCGGCGGTCAGTCGGCGGTCGAACGAGGCGGCGGTCATGGCCGCCGGTTAGCACGCTCCCCGATTCGTGGCGACCGCGGTCCGGCGCGTCTTTGCCGATATGCACGGGAAGGAGTAGCCTTGAGGAAAAGGGAGATGGCCCGCCCATGAACGCCCTTGCCGACCGACAAGACAATTTTCGCAGAGTCCTCGACCCTTACGGCGCCGTCACCCACGAGGTCGTCAACCAGCCGGTCGAACTCGTCGACAGCAACCTCTACGATTCCGACACGGCGTTGAAGGAGGCGGTTGCACGCGAAGGCGCGAGTTGGGCCAGCGATGCGCTCGGAGCCTTCGGCGCTCGCGCGGGGTCGGCCGAGTTTCTCGAGCTGGGGACGCTGGCGAACAGGAACCCGCCCGAGCTCGACACCCACGATCGATACGGCAGGCGCGTCGACCTCATCCGCTTCCATCCGTCCTATCACGCCCTGATGAAAGCCTCGATCGAGGATGGACTCCATTCGTCGCCCTGGACCGATCCCGGCGAAGGCGCGCATGTGGCGCGAGCCGCGCGCTCCTATATGCAGACCGAGGTCGAAGCCGGCCACGGCTGCCCGATCACCATGACCTTCGCCGCAAGCCCTTGTCTCAAATTGCAGGGAGACCTCGCCGCGCAATGGCTGCCGAAGATCCAGGCGCGCGTCTACGATCCGCGCAACGTTCCAGCCGATGAGAAGCAGGGCGTGACGATCGGCATGGCGATGACCGAGAAGCAGGGCGGCTCGGACGTGCGCGCCAATACCACGCGCGCGATTCCCGTCGGCGTCGAAGGCCCGGGCCAGGCCTACGAACTCGTCGGCCACAAGTTCTTCGTCTCGGCGCCGATGTGCGACGCGTTTCTCGTGCTGGCCCAGGCGCCGGCCGGTCTCTCGTGTTTTCTCGTTCCCCGCTGGCGTCCGGACGGAACGAAGAACCCGCTGCAGATCATCCGGCTCAAGCGCAAGATGGGCAATGTCTCGAACGCCTCGAGCGAGACGGAGCTTCGCGGCGCGCTCGGCTGGATGGTCGGCCAGGAAGGCCGAGGTGTGCCAACGATCATCGAAATGGTCGCCATGACGCGGTTCGACTGCATGATCGGTTCGTCAGCGGGCATGAGGATGGCGGTCTCGCAGGCCATCGATCATTGCCGCCAGCGGAAGGCCTTCGGCGCGTTCCTGATCGACCAGCCGCTCATGACGGCCGTGCTCGCCGACCTCGCAATCGAGGCTGAGGCCGCGCTGACCCTCACCATGCGCATCGCCCGCGCGCTCGATCATCGCGACGATGCCCATGAGGACGCGCTGGCGCGCCTGGGCTCCGCAATCGGCAAATACTGGATCTGCAAGCGGACGCCGGGCCACGCCTATGAAGCGCTCGAATGTCTCGGCGGCTCGGGGGTGATGGAGGACGGCCCGATGCCGCGCCTCTATCGCGAGGCGCCGGTCAACGCGATCTGGGAAGGCAGCGGCAACGTGCAGTGCCTCGACATTGCTCGTGCGATCCAGCGCTCGCCTCAGACGCTTGACGCCTATTTCGCCGAAGTTTCAGCGGTGAAGGGCGAGAACGCTGCGCTCGACGCTCACGTCGCGGCGCTCAAGGACGACATGCGCGACCTCAGCGACTTCGACAGTCGCGCGCGGGATCTCTGCGACCGGCTCGCCGTCGGGCTTCAGGCGGCGGCTTTATTCCGCGCCGCGTCTCCGGTCGCCGAGGCCTTCTGCCGCTCACGCATCGAAACGAAGGGCGCCCACAATTATGGCGCGCTGACCGGGGTCGACGCGAAGGCGATCGTGAAGCGCGCCGCGCCGCGCTGACCCTTCTCCCTTTGGGAGGAGGTGGCGCCGTAGGGCGTCCAAAGGACGCCCGTCCTTCGGACGGGCTTTGGCGCCGGATCAGGGTCTTCTCCGCGAGGCGTGCGCCACAAAAGCGATTTGCGCAGCCCCCTCACCCCTGCCTTTCTGCCGCTCCCCCTCCATTGGGGGAGGAATTGGGGTGAGGTGGGCCCTCATCCGGCCCTTCGGGCCACCTTCTCCCAAAGGGAGAAGGATGCTAGCGCGCGCTGTTAGCGAGTCCGAATCGAGCCTTTTCAATACCTTGCGGTGCGATTAGCGAGTCACTTAGCGAGTCACTCGGGCTGGGGCCTTCGAGCGCGAGCTGACGCTCGACAGGCGGAAGCCGGTGCGCCTCGGTTTCCTCGCGCGACCGCGGCACAGCGGCAAATCCGTGATAGCGGTCGAGCTCGCGGACAATTCTGACGACGCGATCGACGGCCTCGAAGTTCGTACCCTCTTTGGGGTCGTGCATCGCGCTGAAAGACACGAGCAACGCTTCGTTGAGACGGCTGACTTGAAGGGCGAGGAATTCGGCCGGGGGCTGCGGCATACGCTCGGAGAGGATCTCGCGAACGACATTGCGCATCCGCTTGAGCGTAAGGCCCTCGCTCGCCGCGATCTCCGGCACCGACGCGCCGCGATTGAGGAGACCCACGATCCGCTCTTCACGCCGGACCTTTTCGCGCCGCGTGGCTCTTCGTATCCCCGATGACCCGCCCCGGCGAGCGGGCTTACCGGACGGAGCGTGAGGATTGGACTTTGGGAATTCGCTCATTGTCATGAGAACAAATATAGAACATCATACGCTTTCTGGCAAGGAAATGTCGGTTTTCACGCGCGAACGATCCGGGTCGCCACTCATAGACCTCTCGCTCCCCCCTGCCCGACCGCAATGTCTGCCTCCCCCACGGGATCGTTGAAGGTCCACCGAGGGATCGTGCGCATGCGGTCGAGGCCGGCGAAGACGGCCGCAAAGCCGCCGTCGGGCGAAACTTCGCGAAGCGCGGCGTCGAACTCCTCGCCGAACCCATTGAAGCCAGCGGCATCCACTTCGCTGAGATGAATCTGGTTCCAGTCGATTCTCAGCATCGGGTCATGGTAGAGCACGCCCGCGGTCTCCATCGTTCTAAACGTCCCAATCTTGCCCGCTTGGACGAGTTTCGCAGCGGCCGGGCCGATATACTTCCGCATGATATCTCTGTATTCGCCGAGATAGGGCGATTGCACCTCGATATATTCCAGCGACGCCTGCCGTTCAGACCGATCGGCTGAGCCCTGCCAGTTTCGCGGCAGCACGAAGGCCGAGGGGGTGGTCAACAGAATCTCCGCGCGGAGGAGTTGGGTCTCTGGCGGTCGCTGTTTGAAGACGAGCTCGTGAATGGCGGCGGCAGGAACTATGTCTCGAAAGTAACTCAGTTCCAGATGGCTCCACACGGCCGTTTCCGAAGCGCTTCGAAATACGGAGCGATGCCGATAGAGCGCCTGACCGAGGCATGTCTTCCCAAAGCGCGCCCAGTTGACGGCGCCGTGCTTGAGTTCGGATTCCGTTCCGGGATCCCGCAATTGCATGGTCCGGGCAAGCACCACGAGGCGATCGCCGGGCTCAATTCGGGCCAGCTGTGTCCCGTCAAAAGGAGGGGTGCTCACACCCATTGGACGCTTCGTTTTAAACTTCTGAAAG
>DATCEJ010000557.1:0-4906 GCA_036510135.1 Roseiarcus sp.
TCGAAGTGCGCGACCAACAACGCAACTCGACTGATTTGGGCATGCCAGACCTGCCAGCCCGCCCAACCCAGGATGCACAAGCCGACGACAATCAGGATGAGACTGAAGCCCGTGAAATCGTCGCTGTTGATCGGACCGCCGCCGCGTGAAGGCCGGGCCATTCTACCGCCCTCCCCCCGCATCCGCGCTCGCAACCTCACGCGTCGCCTCACGCTTGAGACGCATCGCCTGCTCGTAGACGAGACGCATGTACTCGAGCTTATGAACGGGGCTGTGCGAGTGATAGAGCGCGACGCCCTCCCAAAGATCGCCGCGCGCCTCGTCGAGCGCCTGGCGGAGGATCCAGGCGCCGCCCTCGACATTGGCGCAGAAATTATCCCTGAGCGCCCGGTAGGCCTCCTCCCGCGACGCGCGCCAGTGCCCGGCGATCTTGCTGAGCCATGTGTCGTTGACCTGCATCGGGCCAATGTCCACGGTACCGTTCGAGTTCTGACTCACGGCGCCGAGCCGCCCGGCTTCGACGCTGAGCAGGAGCACCAGCACGCCGGCGGGCACATGATGGACCTCGGCCGCCGCCTTCAGGCATCCCTCGATCATCGCCTCATCGGCTTTCGCCGGAGTGACGAACGCAAGCGCAATCGTGAACGCCGCGAGCGCCGTCGCGGCGCAGAATTGCCTTCTCCCCCGATCGCCCTTCTCTCTGATGCGTGCGCCCGTCACGCAATCGCCTTTCTGGCCTCGGCGCGCGCCGTCGCTTCGTCGAACACGCGCGCCAGATCGAGCACCATCACCCCGTCAGCGCGAGTGACCGTCGCGATCGCCTCCATGACCGACAGGAGAACGGGGGAGAAGCCCTCGGCTCGGATTGCTTCGATCCGCCACGACATGAGCGCGCCGAGATCGCGCTTGAGCCCGAGTTCGAAGCCATGTCCCGTGACGTCGCGCCAGATCGCCTCGCCGGCGACCAGGAACAGCGGCAAAAGCCCATCCTCCGCTGCGGCGGCGTCGAAAGGGATCCTCACCAGATCCCGGCGCGGTCCATCCTCGACCAGGATGTCCCGATCGGCCTCGATCAAGAGCTCCCGAACGACCCGGGACACATACGCGGGCTTAAGCGTCTTCAAATGCACGGCGTCGATCCCGGTCATGCGAACCTCCGCCGCTTCCAGGCTGGAATCGCGGGACGATAGGGCCCGACAAAGCCGCGCCGGATCATCCTCAAGGTCGAGGGAACCGTCAGGCCCGCCCAGCTGATCACCGAGAAAAAGACGACGCCGGTCGCGGCGATATAAAACGTCGTCCAGCTCCAGTAGACGACGAACACCAAGATCGGCAGGCAGGCCCGCGCATCGAGAAAAACCAGTTTGACCGGTCGCCCGGTGTCACGCCACATGCTTTCACTCCTTCATCACCCGATCTCGTGCCGGACATCTTGCGCCGTTTCTTCGCTGATCCGGCCTTGCTCGAGCGCGATTGCGATCGCCTTGGCGTAGGACTGGCCATTCGTTTCCAAAGCCTCAGCGGTGATTTGCGGCCAGTCGTCGGCGCGGGTGGAGGCCAGACGCTTGCGGTAGGCCGCATCGCAAACCAGGAACTCGCGCAGCGGCGTCCACTTGCCGCCAATCGAGGGAACCAGGCGCTGGTTGATCACCAGACGCAACGCCTGGGCGCAGGAGGTCATCGCGTCCTTGAGCTGGGCGGGCGGGAGGAGGCTCGCAACCCGTTGCATGGTGAGCGGCACGGTCTCGGCGTGGATCGTCGTCGCGGTCGCGTGGCCCGAGATGGCGGCCTGGATGGTTGCGATCATGTGTTCGGGCTTGCGGCACTCGCCGATGATGATGTCGGTCGGCTGGCGGCGCATGGCGCCCGCCATGAACTCCTCGAAGCTCTTCACGTTGCGCGGGATCTCGCTTTGCGAGATCGAGCTCGTCGGGCTCTCGAGCCGGTCGAGCAAAAACTCGACCGGCTCGGCACATTCGATGATGTTGAGATGGGCGTCCGGATCGCGAAGTTTTTCCACCGTCATCGCGCCGATCAGGGTCGACTTGCCCGAGCCTGTGGCGCCCGAGACGATCATCATGCCCTTGGTCATCCGGTAATGGGCAAGGATCTCCGGTTCGACGTTCTGGCTCGAAAGGGGCTGCGGCAGATCGCGCACGGGGCGGATTACGACATGGGCGCCTGCGCCCCGACTCGCGGTGATGGCTGTCACGTTGCAGCGAAAGCGCAGCGTGCCCTTTCTGGGCGAGCCGATCTGATACATCACATTGATGTCGGCCCCACCCTGGAGCCGCGCGATCCCGTCCGCCCCATAGAGATGATTGACGATCAGGCTCGCGTCGTTCTCATCGAGCGGATCGCGGCTTTTGACCTTGCGATTGAGCCCCCAGAGGCGGAACGAGGCGGGCTGAAAGGTCGAGAACATCACCTGTTCGGCCCCCAGCCTATGGGCGTGGGTCAGGAAGGAATCGAGCGCCGGAGCCAGCTTGCGCGGCTCCTTGACCCATCGCTCGCCGGGATCGACCCAGGCATAAGGATCAGCCGCAGTCTCCGGCTCGGCGCTCGGCGTGCGGGAAGGGATGTCGAGCATCTTACGCTCACTTCGGGCAGCGGCGCGCGCCGCGCCATAGGCCGGCGTTCGCCTGTAAGCCAGGTTGCGAGGTGATGGTGACGATCCGGTCCCCGGCCCTCAGTTCGCTGCCGCCGCCGTCGACCGCCTGCTGTTTGGTCGCGACACGAGGGTTCGCTACGACGCCGGCGCGCAACAGCACCCGGTAACGCGCCATGCCGGTTATGTCGCGTTGCAGCCGGCCAAGATCGTTCAGGAAGATTTCGTTCGCCTGCCGCTCGCCCTCGCCCCAGCCTTCAGCGACATATTTGTTCCAATATTGGACCTCCTGCTCCGTGCGCGGCAGGACGGCGTCGGCCGGCCGGCTTGGCTGCTCCCAGGTCCTCACCAGATAGGTCCGCCAGTTCGGCGGCGTGGAGCTGAGCTGAGCGATCTTGCTGATCGAGTAGACGCAGGCGGTCTCGCGGGCGATCTGGCCGCCGTCGCCGAGCGCCATCGCCATCTCGGCCTCCGAGACGACCGGCGGCCGCATGATGATCCGGCTGCCCGGCCGGCGCAAAATGACGTCATCGAAATTGTAGACGCTGTCGAGGGTCGGCTCGTACCGGCGCAACATCTCGTTGATGGCGAAGGCCCGCGCTGTAAGCCCGCCGCGCGCGCCATAGGCGAGGCCCGCGTCATAGAGGATGTTCTGGCGGCCTGCCTCAAGCCCCTCTGCCGCGAGGCCGCTGCCCGGCCGGGTCGCTTGCAGCGATTCGAGGGACATCGGCTTGTCGCCGCCAACGACCTGCGGCTCGATCGATGCGCCCGTCACCGGCTTGTTGATCGGATTGCCGGTCTCCCGCGCCGCGGCGTCGACCGTGGCCCGCGAAGGCTGCGGGGGAAGCGGCATGACGATCAGACCGTTGTCACCCGGCGGCGGCGCCGACGTCGTGATCGGGACGGCAAGTTTTTTCGTCGGGAGATCAGGTTCGGCCGACCGAGGCGTCGCCGACATGTCTGCTGCCTCCGTCGGTATTGTGACGGCAACAAAGGTCAGGATTACCGCGGCGAATGAAACGGCCGCGAGCACGATCGGACGGCGGTCAGCCATGATAGATCACCTCGAGGAGCTGATGCTGCGCATCGACCCGGACCGTCGCGGTATCGCCGGCCTGATCGCCCAGCCCATGCAGAATGTCGTAGACCCGCTGTGGAGCCGGATCGACCACGACATTGACCGCCCGCGACGCATTGCCGCTGACGGCGGCGCGGTAGCCGATCGTGTCGGCAAGCTTCTTTACCGCCCCATCGAGCGCGCCGTTCCACGACATTGCCACCACCCGCTTGAGCTCGCCGGGAACAACCGTCGGCTGCGATGCGACGGCGGCGCCCGGTTGCAGCGCGCCGATCTGGGCGAGTTCGGCTGCGGTCTCGTCCATGCTCTTCTGGAGCGCGACCTCGGCGTTCGGCATGCCGGGCTTATCGACATTCGTCGCGACCGGCGTCACGCTGCTGCAGCCGGCGAGGCCGCAAGCGATGAGACTCGCGGCGAGGAGCGGCGCTCGTGACCTTCGGACCATGCTGGTTGGCTCCCACTTGCGATGAGATGAGCTTCGGCGAGAGCCGCGCGAACACGAAACGGCGTCGAAGGCGTTTTTCGGGAAGCGGCTATTCAGCGGCCAACGCCCGTCGCACGGGCTCTTCGTCATGGGGCCGCAGAACGAGCGCGACGCCGCGACCATCAATCATTTCGGCCGCGAGCCCTTCGAGCACGCTCTCGGTCGCCCGCGCCTCCATCTCGCCGCTGCGCAGGCGTTCGAGGCGACGCCTTTCCACCTCCTTCTGCGCCGATCCAGCCGGGAAGACTTTCGAAAGCCGCCGCAACGCTTCCTGGAATCCAACCGCCTCATAGAGACGATTCCGCAGGGACGCGTCGTCGGGCGTGGTCGAAAGCGCCCAGAGCTCGATCGGCCCGAGGCTGTTGACCAGCAATTGCTCGTACTTGGAGTTCTCGATCTGCATGATGGCGAGAAACGGCGCCCCACCCGGCCCCGGTCCGTGCAGACCATGCCGCACGACGGCGGCGGAAGCCGGCGTCAAATTGAAGCGCGCGATCACTTCCTCGGCCTCGCGTTCGTCGCCGGCCTTCAGCACAAACCGGCCGGTCGACTGGCTGATCAACGCATCGCCCATGTCGGACAACCTCTGGCTCGCAAAGCCGAGCTGGATGTTGTGCTTGCGGCCCTCACGGGCGTCGAGTTCGGCCTGGGCGCGCACCTGCGGGCTGCCGAGCGTTCGGTGCCACTCGTCGTAGTCGAGCCTTTTGACGGTCTCGTAAGCCTCGCGAAACCGCTT
>DATCEJ010000558.1:0-10951 GCA_036510135.1 Roseiarcus sp.
ATCTCGCGATGGCGGTCAGCAACGAGACGCGGCGCACCTCGTCCATCGCGCATTGCCGTGTGGGCGAATGAAATACGCCCTTTCGGAGCGGAAGCGTCGGAACGAAGGGAACCGAGATTGTCGAGGGCGGGGATGCGGCGCCGGCCTCGGAGGCGTCCTTCTGCTGCAGCGCTATTTCGATGCGATCATGATGTAGGATCGCTTTGTCGAGGCGATTTTGGGAAGCGACGCCGACGATCGCCGAATCTTTGATCGGGCGACCGCCCCGTCCTGAAGACGCTGCTGGACGGCTTCAAACAGGTCCAGGTCGAGGTCCGGCTGGTGTTCACCCTTGTGGAGCTCGCCGCGATAAACGACGTCGCCGACGTAGAAGCGGTTCTTCAATCGATGTGCGAGCGGTCCAACCCGATAGCAGGGCGCCTGGAGCACGCGACCATTCGCCAATTGTCGCGGCTTTGGCTTCAGGCCTTCCGCGTTGAGAGACGCCGCCAGCGCGCCGGCCCGTCTCCTTGCAGAGTGAGGCGAAGGCCGCGAGCGTCGTCCCCATGTTCATGGCGTTGCCTATCGCCTCGCCGATCATCGTGTGCGGTCGGTGCACGGACCAGGTGAAGCCGTGGCGCTCGGCAGCGGCGTAAAGCTCGTCCTCCTGGCTGTAATAGAAATTTGGCGTTGGGAGCCGCGGATGCTCCTCGCGCACGGGCGTCATAGGGAGTGTGCCGGTGCGAGCGTAGGCCTCAAAGGGGCCGAGGTAGTGCTTGAGTCCGGTCACGAGCGCGACGTGCTTCACGCTCTTTCCCCGCCCGGCGACTTCGAGCACGCGCCGTACGATGCCGGCGTTCGTTTCGATATTCTCCTTCTCCGTCGCGCGCCGGATCCAAATCGCCAGACAGACATGCGTCGGCTTAAGACCATGGAGGGATTTGCCCAGAGACTTATCGTCCAGCGGCGTCTGCATGAACGTGTTGCACACCGTCCACGAGACCGTGGCTGTGGCGCGAGAGCCCAAAAACCGCAGCGCCAGTTTCCAGGAACGCCTGCGAAACGCCTCTGCCCGAAATTCCCGAAGCTCCAACGACCAGCGCCCTGATCTCCATGGCGACCCCTCCTGTTTTTCCAAGGCGAAGCTCCGAACGCTCGCGCCTCTCTCCGCGTCCGGAAGCATTTTCGCCCCGTTGGCCAGTCTCAATAGCGACGGCCAACACGACTTGTTGCCTCGGACAGCCACATGCCGACCGCGATTGCGACGCCCTGGATGATCAGCTGATAGGACGTTGCGAGGCCGATCATCTTCAATGAGTGATCAAGCTGCATGAGAAACAGCGAAGCGCCGGCGACCGCGAACATATTGCCGATGCCGCCGCTGATCGCCGTCCCGCCGAGCACCGCCGCGGCGATCGGACCTAGGAGGTAGGGGTTGCCCACCTCGAGCGTCGGATTTCGGATGAAGGCGGAGAGCAGAATTGCGGTCACGCCGTAGAAGAAGGCCGCAACAACGAAGCTTCCGGCCTGGTAGCGCGTGACTTCGACGCCGGTTGCGTAGGCCGCCCGAGGATTGGCGCCCGCGGCCTCGAACCGCCGCCCGATCACGGTCTTCTTCATGAGCACGGTGACGATCACCGTCAGTACGGCGACAATCCAGAACGAAATCGGCAGACTGAGGAACCACGAGCCGCCGAAATCGGCGAGCAGCTCGGGAACTTTGGACTCGGCAGCCAGACTTTGGCGATACCAGAGCGTAAGGCCCGCAACGATCGCCCCGGTTGAGAGCGTCACAATCAGCGCGTTAAGCTTGAGAATCGCCACGAGCAGACCGTTGACCAGTCCAACGGCGACCGCGGCGAGCAGCGCGGCGATGATCGCGAGCGCCATGCGATCATCGTGCCCGCCAGAAACGCCGAGCAGGACGGTGCTCGACAGCGAGATGATCGCCGGGGGAGACAGGTCGATCCCGCGCGCCATCAATACCAGCGTCTGACCCATCGTCGCGCACGCCAGGAACGCGGCAAAGGGCAGGATCGATATCAGCGACGTGAGCTCAACGCTCTGCGGCAGGAAGATGCGGCCCGCGAGCATGAGTACCGCAAGCGCGATCCAGATGGCGACGAACCGCATCGGAATGTGAACGCCGGCGCTCGACCTCCCGCGCGCATCTCCGAGCGGCTTCCCCTGCGTGTTCGTGCCGGCGTTGGTCATAGCGCCCTTGACGGTCTGACCGGCGAGATCGCGAGTCGTCATCTAGCTACTCCGCGGGCGCGGTTCCGGGAAGCGGGCGGCGGGGAGCAAAAACCCTTCGCAGCATGCGGTCGACTTCTGCGAGCCCCGAATAGAAGAAGATCGCCATGAGCGTCATTGCGCCGCTCGCGATCACCCCGACTGCAGAGCTGAGACCAAGAATAGAGATCACATTGATCATCAGTGTGAAAAAGAAGGCGCCAAAAAAGGCGCCGACATAGGAGCCGCGCCCTCCCGCGAGTGCGGCGCCTCCCAGCACCGCAGCGGCGATGCTCATAAGAGGGAAGTTTTCGCCGACCGTCGGATGGCCGACGCCAACCTCCGCGCCCAGGAACAAGCCAGCAGCGGCGGCCATGAGCGAGGCGACCGCATAGGCGCGCATCTGAACAAAATCGACGCCGACGCCGTTGCGCCGCGCCGCCTCCTCGCGAAAACCGGTCGCCTTGACTTCGAGCCCTGACCGGGACCGGTGCAGCCACATGTCGCCCAGGATCGCAAGCGCGATAAGCGCCAAGGTCCAGACCGGCATGAAGGCAATGCGCAGCTTCAAAAAGTCGGTGAAGTTCGAATCGATTGTCCCATCGGGCGTAGGGCGGCCGATCAGCGCGACGCCCTGCAAGACGCTCAGCATCGCAATCGTCGTGATGATGGCGTTGACGTGCGCGTAGCGGACAAGGAAACCGTTGATCGTCCCAACGACCGCCCCGATGGCAAGGCAGCCAAGAACTCCCACGATGGTCATCGGAAGCGACGTATCGGACGCAATCAGGAAAGATGCCGCCACGACCGTCAGGCTCATAAGCGAGCCGACGGAAACGTCGATACCGCGGACGAGAAGGACATTGAGCTGCGCCATCGCGACAAGCGCCGCCGGGGCCGTTGATTGCAGCATATGGCGCAAATTGATCGGTCGAAGGAACACACCGCTCTTCGAGGCGGCGTAAGCGAACACCAGGAGGATCAACGTCGCCAGAAAGGCGAGCGGCATCCACCAGGTCTCGCTGCCGTGGATGAAATATCTGATCAGAGTCGATACTGTACCCGAGAATCCAACCGTTTCTTCACGCTCGCGAACCGTCTGGGCGTCTCTGACAGTAAGGAAGCTGGAGACGATCTTCTCCTCGTTGACGTCGTCGTCTGTTAACTCGCGCACGATCTTGCCACGTGAGAAGACGAACACGCGATCGCATATGCCGGCCAACTCCTGCGCGTCGGAGGAATTGATGATGCAAACACCGTCATCGCGAATGTTTTCGCGCATCGCCTTGTAGATCTCGAACCGCGCGCCTGCGTCCACGCCCTGCGTCGGTTCGTCAATCAGCACGGCCTTGGCTCCGGCGCGGAAGCTGCGGGCCAGTACGGCTTTCTGCTGGTTGCCGCCCGAAAGACCGCTGATCGCCTTGTCGAGGCTCGCGGTCACGACCGTGAAGTCCATCCTCATACGCTCAGCGTTTACACGCTCTACGGACCCGGAAAGAAAGCCGAGGCGAAGGAAGTCGCGCAGACGCGGCAGCATCATGTTCTTCTGGACGCCAAGATCCGCGAAGACGGCTTCGCCAGACCTATCGGCGCTCAGATAGACGAGACCGCTTCCGAGCGCCGCGCTCGGCGACGAGGCGTCGACTGGCGACCCGTCGCGCACGATTGCTCCCTGGGCGTTTTCAAGACCAACGATCGCCCGCAGCGCCTCGCGCTGCCCGTTGCCCTCCGCTCCAGCAAATCCAACGATTTCGCCAGCACGGGCGTCGAACGAAACGTCTGAGAAATGCTCGCCGGTAAGGTTGCGCACGGAGAGGACGACTCGTGGCGAGGATGTCATGGCCATCGCGGGATATTCGCTATTGATGTCGCGCCCAACCATCAGCGAAACGAGGTCGTGCTCGGAGACCTCGGCCGTCACCGGGAAGGCGCCCCGATGGACGCCGTCGCGAAGTATGGTGACGCGCTGCGCAAGTTCGAGAATCTCAGGCAAACGGTGACTGACGTAAATGATGCCGGCGCCGCTGGCGGTCAGCCTTCGGATGAGCTCAGCGAGCTTGCGCACTCCCTCGATATCAAGGGTCGAAGTGGGCTCATCGAGCAGCAGGACTTTGGGATCCGACAGCAGCGCCTTGACGATTTCAATGAACTGACGCTGCGCCGGCGACAGCGATCCGACCGTCGCTCTCGGGTCGGTCTGAACGTCGAATCGTTTCAGCTGTTCCTGCGTCCACGGGATCATGCGGCCAAATGAGACGGAGCCGGGAGGCGCGGCGAGAAACAGATTTTGCGCCACCGACAATTCGCGGATAAGCGAATCGTCCTGATAGACCGTCGCCAGTCCGAGGCGACGGGCAAGGCGCGGATCGGCGGATGTAAGCCTCGCGCCGTTGATCTCCACGACGCCGCCATCCGGAACGATGGTTCCGCTGGCGATCTTCATCAACGTCGTCTTGCCGGAGCCGTTTTCGCCGAGCACGGCGTGCACCTCTCCGGCGCGGCAATCGATGCTAAAGCGATCCAACGCGCGAACGCCGGGATAGGTCTTGGATACGTCTTCGATACGGAGCACGAGATCCGACACGAGACTTCCCTCTTGGCGACGCATGGCGGGTGACCGGCTGGAGCCGGTCACCCGGAACGATTGGACGCGAAGGCTACTTGCTGAACATCTTCAACATCGTGGCGCTATCCACCAGCGACGACACCGACAGCTCCATCGGCATGTTCTTGTTGCACATGCCCTTGTGGCCTGGCTTCATCGAGAACGGCACGTCGATCTTGGCGGGAACCGTCTTGCCCTCCTTGGCCATCATCGCGGCCGTCAGCGCGATCCGTGACTGAAAGTTCTGACCCGAAGAATAATAGATCTTGAAGTTATCGTCATTGGAGGCTTCCTGGTCGCAAAACAGGCCCTGCTCGTCGGTGCGCAGCGCGGCGACGAAGTCAGGGGGCTTCTTCGCGGTGTCGTAGGCCCGGACAGCGCCACGAAAGCCGTCCGCATATTCGTAGATGTAGCCGTCGATCTTGCCGAATTGCGAGAGCGCCGCCGAGACGGCGTTGAACGTGCCTTCCTGGGTCCAGTTGGTGTCGAACTTGCCGACGATCTTGACGCCTGGATGTTCAGCGGTTTCTTTCTCGGCGCATTCCTGCCAGGTCGCGCTCAGCGGGTTGCCGGGCGTGCCGCCGAGCGCGACGATCGACTTGGCGTTCGGGTTTCCGGTGAGCACCGCCTTCACGAACTCCTTGCCCATCTGGCAAATGTTCTCGGCGACATTGGAGAGATAGTCTTTCCCGGCCGTCCCCGCCTCGGTGCCGTTGTGCAAGACAACCTCAATCCCGGCCTCTTTCGCTTCCTTGATGGCCGGGCCCAGCGCTTTGCCGGCGTCGGCGAAGACCACGATCACGTCGACACCTTGAGATGTGTAGGCCTGAATGTCCGCGATCGCCTTGGAAGCGTCGCCCCGCGCGGACGAATATTGAATGTGCCCAATTTCAGGATAGGTCAGCGCCTGCTGGATGAACTCCATCGCGGTCACCCGACGCCAGACATTCTCGCCAAACCCGTCGGCGTAGGCCACTTTGATTTTGCCGCCGGTGCCCGTATCGCAACCGTTGTTGTTCCAACACTCGATCGCTTTGGCGCGCATCTCGGGCGTTACCGGTTTGGCGGCGCGCGTGAAGGCTTCCACGATCACTGGGTCCGCGTTTGTCGTGCCAAGCCGGGATTTCATCAGTTCCGCGGCGTCATCGGCCGCCGCGAAGCCCGGCAAGGCGCCAGCAGCCGCCACCGCGACTGCCGCGCCGGCCAGCCATTTCACCACAGAGTCCATCGTTTCCTCCTCGTTAAATATTTCCCCACGCCGCCGCCTTTGGACTACGGATCAGCACTCCACGCCTCCTCTTAGGCGCGAGAACCAACCTTGGCGCGACTTTCAGTATTACCATATTACGGGATTATCGTAAGATCAAGCGCACTGCATTTGGCGTGGGCTCCCTGGCCGGCTGGTCGCCGCGTGGCATCCTGCATGGCCTCTGGCGCTGCGTCTCCTCGGTCAATCCTACCGGCTGACCGCTCGCTTGAGCCGGCTAAACGAACTCCACGGAGCATTTACGCGCAACGAAAATCTCGTAGGGGCTGGTGTCGAGCGGCTGCAAGACGGTTGCGCGGAGGCGAAAACTGACGGAAAATTGAGGGCTGCAACAGAACCGCCGGCATTGTCACGTTCGCCTAGTATAGGCGCTTTTTGGGCAATTTCCGTCCGACCGCCTGACACGCAAATAATTGATTTTGTTCGTGTGAGCCGACGGACGTCTGGCGCGGTTGACAAGTAAAAAACGCGGACGTGACAATGCCCGGGCGGGAACTGGCGGCTGGCAAACGAGATCGTCATCCGCCACCCTATCCGTCAAACAAACTCGCGCCATGGTTCGTGTGACAGGACCTCCGGCAGGCATTGTCAACGACGCAGATATGGACTCGGAGCCAGGAACTATCCCTTGACCGCCCCGAACGACAGGCCGCGCGCTAAGTAGCGCTGGACGAACAGATAGAAGATCACGGGTGGGACGATCCCGATCAGCGTGTTGACGGCAGCGGTGTTGAAATCGACGCCGCGCGTCGAACGCGACGCGAGTACGAGCGCGGAAAAGGGAGTGGCCGCCTGGGAGGTCAATGCGGAAGCGAACAAGGCTTCGTTCCAGGTGAACGCGAACACCAGAACCGAAGATACGACGAGGCCGTCGAGCGACAGCGGCAACGCGATCATCCAGAAGATCTGCCAAGGCGTCGCTCCTTCGACCTTAGCCGCGTCCTCGATCTCGGTGCTCACGTCCCGAAAAATGTCGCGCATGATCACGACGACGAAGGCAAGGTTGAAGGTCGAGTAGCAAAGGATGAGGCCTGTCCACGTGTCGATGAGATGCAGATAGACCAGCAGGAGGTAGAAGGGTATGAGCACCACGGCAGGCGGCAGCACGCGTTGCGACAGGAACCAGAGTGTGATGTCGCTCGAGCCGATCGGAAACTCATAGCGGGCCAGACTGTAGGCCGCCGGTACGCCGAGGATAAGCGCAAATATCGTCGTGCCGGCGCTGATGACACAGCTGTTGAGGAACGCAGTCGAGGTCTGCGGATCGGCTAGCACCTCCCGCCAGGAGTCGAGCGTGGGCTCGAATTGAAGGAACGGGATGAAGGCGCCGATCTGGAACGTCTCCCTCAGCGTCTTCACGGAATTGATCGCGGCCCAAAGAAACGGGACGATGGTGAAGACGGCCGCGGCGACCAGCAAGACATAGACGAGGAAACGGGACCAGAAGCCGGCGCGAGTCCATAGGATGGTGATCATCGCGCGGCTCGCCTCACGTTAGACGCCTGCGCATTTGCTGGAAGAATGTTGCGATGACCACCGACACCAGAATCAGGTAGACAATTCCCATCGCCGATCCCTTGCCGAAATCGAAGAACTGGATGGTCGTCAGATAGTCCATGGCGCTGAAGGTCTGCGTGCTGGTCCCCGGGCCGCCGGAGGTCAGCGCGAAGGGAATGGCGAAAGTCTTCAGGCACTCGACCGTTCTGAGCAGCACCGCGATCGTCGTCACCGGCCACGCAAGCGGCACCGCGAGATGCCACATCACCTGCCAATGGTTCTTCGCGTCGAGAACCGCGGCGTCGTACAGCTCGCTCGAGATACCCGACAGCCCCGCCAGCACGATAATGAAAATGAATGAGGTCCATCGCCAGATGTCGAGAAGGATGGCGCCGGCGATGCCGCCGAAGGCAGTCGACATCCACGGCACATGAATGCCGAGCGCGGCGAGCGGCACGGCGATCAGTCCGCCCTGATCGGTGAAGAACGTCACACCCAGATAACCGATCGCCACCTCGAGGGTGAACAGCGGCGAGCCGATGATGGTCCGGAAGGTCCGCGAACCAGGTGCGCCGAGATTGACCAGCCACGCCGCGAGAAAGCCCAGGACGAGTTCGATCGGCACCGCGAAGATGACATAGACGACGGTGACGAAAATGCTTTGCCAAAACTGTCCAGAGGTAAGAACGTCGACGTAATTGTCGAAGCCGACGAACCCCGTGATGCCCTCTCCCATCACATAGGACGAGAAGCTGAAGCGGATCACGGAAATCAGAGGCAGAAAGGTGAACGCGAAGACCCAGATTACGGCGGGGAGAAGCAGCGCGTACTTAAAAAAGCCGCCATGCTCGAGGCGTTCGACTCGCAGCGCCGCCAACCTGACCTCCTCACTGAAATCAAACGCGTCGATTGACCAGAGTCCGCCCCGGCTCGCCGGAGCGGGTCCAGCGCTGCTTTACGCGAACGACGCCTGATAAAGCGCCTTCTGCTTGTCGCGGCCATAGCGATCGGTGATTTTTTCCCATGCCGCAGCAGTGGCGTCGAGCGCCGCCTTCGGCTGCACCTGGGCGCCGAGCACCGCCGAGACGTTGATGTCGAGCTCATGCCAATACTCGGCCGCTCCCGGAATGCGCAGGTACTCCTGTTGAACCGGCGCTGCCAGCACGGCATAGTACGCCTTGAGATACTCAATCGCGTCGTCTTCGTTCCAGGGCGGATTAGCAGCCTTCCACTCGGCCACGTTGCCGCTGCCGACCGGCGGGAAGTATTCGAACTTCATGCCGGGTTGCACACCAGTCCAGCCGGTCGTGCAGTTGAACAATGCGTTCTTCTTGTTCGCCATGAAGGCGAGGAAGTCGTAGGTCGCTTCCTGCTTCTTCGAGAGGCGCGAGATCACGCAGTGCCAGGTGCCGCCGTTGGTGTTGCCGACCTGGTTGAGCTCATACTTCTTCCATTGTCCGGTGATCGGATTGAACGCCTCAGTCGTGCCGGGCAACGGGGCGGCGCCCATCTTTCCCTGCACTCTTGAAGTCTTCGGATCCTGGGCGAGCGTCGGCAGGTCGCCCCATGTGGGCTCGGTCGCCGAATGGCCGTCGAGAAACAGGTTCCAGCCCTGACCGAGCGTCCAGGCGATCTCCTCTTTCGGACCGTTGGCGAGGAACTTCACATAGTCCTCCAGCGCCCGCACGTGGCCTTCCGAGTTGATTAGCGGCTTCATCGTATCGGGATTGAAGAAGTAGTACTTGTTGTCGGCCGAGACCACGAACGGCGCCGACAGCGTCAGGAAGTGGAAGAAGCCCTGCTCGTTGACCTTGGCGTGTAATGAGATGCCCCAGTCGTTCTGGCCGTCGCCGTTCCAGTCCCAACCGGTGAAGAAGTCCGCGATGTCGTGATACTCCTTGGTCGTCTTCGGCGGGGCCGGAAGGTCGTAATTGTATTTCGCCTTGAACTTGTCCTGATTTTCCTTTTTCGAGAACGCGTCCTTGCGATAGTAAAGCGCTTGGGCGTCGCCATCAAACAGCACGCCATAGACCTTTCCGTTCCATGAGTAGAGCTTACGCATGGAGGGAATCCACTGATCTGGATCCCAATAGGAATGCTTGGGATCGGCGAGGAACGTCTCAAGGGGAACGATATAGGGATCCTTCGGGACAAAGAAATCGCCGTAAAACCAGCATCCGGTCATGTAGGCGTCGTACTTGCCGAGGCCGCTAGACAGATCGGAGAAGATCTGGGTGTGCAGCGTCTCGATCGGCACTTCGGCGACGTTCACCTTGCCGCCGGTTTGCTCCTCCCAATGCGGTACATGATATTTCAAGCCATCGCCGACAGTCGCTTTCAGCACCATCACGTTGATGGTGGTTCCCTTGTAGGGCTTGGTCTTGAGGAACGCCACGCGCTCGGGGGTGATCGGAGACTCGTAAGGCGCTTCGGGCGCCGAATCGAGGAGATTGGCCGCCGCTCGAGACGGCCGGGTCAATTTGGCAAGCACCGCCGCCGACAGACCAAGCTGCGCGCCGCGGACAATGAACTGGCGGCGGCTGATCTGCCCGCGCATGTACTCGCGAACGACACCGCCGAACTTTTCGTCATCGTAACGACTTGTCATGTGCTTCCTCCTCTGCGTGCTGCAACAGCGTGAACCGCCACCGCCTTCCCTTGGCCGCGGCCGCCTGTGGGAACTGCCGCGCGTTCAGCGACCGAGCCTACGTCGGCTCGCCGAACGCGATCGTTGCTTGAGAGATTTGAACTCGCTTCCCCCCTTCTCGTAGGACCGGTTGGCGCGAAGACTATTCTGGCGCCTATAACGGGTCAATGACCGGCTTCGGCGCGCACGCGAGGCTATTTTGCGGCGTGGACAGCGGGACGTCTCCCGTGCATCAATCGAAATATGTGAGGAGGCGCCGACGGCAAACGGCCGGCGGAATATTGTCCCTGGAGACGTCGGATGGCAAGGGTTGAACTGCTCCACGTGTGGAAGCGCTTCGGCGATTTCGTTGCGGTCGAGGATTTCTCGCTGGACGCAACCGACGGCGAGTTCATCGTATTCGTCGGACCTTCGGGATGCGGCAAAACGACGACCATGCGCATCATCGCCGGCCTCGAAGTCGCCTCCGACGGCCATGTCCGGTTCGACGGCAAGGACGTTTCCGACGAGCTGCCGCACAATCGCGACGTCGCGATGGTGTTCCAGAACTACGCGCTCTTTCCTCATCTGAACGTGTTCTCGAATATGGCGTTCGGCATGCGCCTTAGGAAGGTTCCCAAGTCAGAGATCGAAGAACGCGTGCGCAAGACTTCGCAGCTGCTTGGCATCGAGAGCGTGTTGCAACGGCGTCCGAAGGAATTGTCGGGCGGCCAGCGGCAGCGCG
>DATCEJ010000559.1:0-4217 GCA_036510135.1 Roseiarcus sp.
ACAAGGGTGTCTGAGTGCCCCGGACCTCAGCCCTCACTGGGACTTGGCGACATGCATTGCCTTCAAACGTCTAACATCCACGCGGCCAACTTTCCAGGGGCGGAATCACGCAACGGAATCTAGCAGTTCGCAGACTCCTAATCCAAGCTCTTGTCGATGGATTGACTCGAACACAAAGAGAACATATCATGAATTTATAGAGATCATGGAGGCCGAGATGCACACCATCGCCGCTTATGCCCTACGCGACATTACCGAGATCGCCGCCCTCGGGGCGTTCCTGATCATGATCGCGTTCCTCGCCCGCGCGCTTGGCTCGTGAGGCCTGCGGAGGGGCGAGCCATCCACAGGCCGCTGCCCGCCAAGCCTCGACCCACGCGCCCGCGCTTGCGACAATGAACCCATGGACTCTTCAGTCATCAAAGCCGTCGGTTTCGTGCATCTTCATGTGCACAGCGCCTATTCCCTGCGCGAGGGGGCGTTGACCGTCGAGACGCTGGCCAAGCTCGCCCAAGCCGACGCGATGCCGGCGCTGGCGATCACCGACACGAACAACCTCTTCGGCGCACTCGAGTTTTCCGAGAAGCTCGCCAAGAGCGGGGTGCAGCCGATCATCGGCGCGCAGATGACGATCGATTTCGACGACGCGGCCCCTGCCCTCTGGCGCGGCGTCGAGCGGGCCAATGCGCGCGCGCCGATCGTTCTCCTGGCGCAGAACGAGACTGGCTACCAACATCTGATGCGCCTCGCCTCCGCGCTGTGGCTCGATCCCAAGGATGGCGACGACGCGCATCTTCCGTTCGCCGCGCTGGAAGAATGCCCGGGCCTGATCGCGCTCACCGGCGGCCCCGGCGGGCCGATCGACCGGGCGCTGAAAGCGGGACTTGCCGACCTGGCTGAGAGCCGGCTCAAGCGCCTCACTGACGTTTTTGGCTCCCGGCTCTATGTCGAGATCCAGCGCCACGGCCTCGATAGCGAGCGCGTAACCGAGCCTGAGCTCATCTCGCTCGCCGATCGTATCGGCTCGGCACTGGTCGCGACCAACGAACCCTATTTCGCTGGGCCTTCGGACTATGAAGCCCATGATGCGCTGCTTTGCGTCGCCGAAGGCGCAGTCGTGTCGATGGCCGACCGCCGGCGCCTGTCGCCCGAGCATCGGTTCAAGACGCGCGCGGAAATGATCGAACTGTTCGCCGATCTCCCCGAGGCGACCGACGCCAGCGTCGAGATCGCAATGCGGTGCGCCTATCGGCCTTTGACGCGAAAGCCGATCCTGCCACGCTTTTCGGTCGCTGGCGGCGCTCCTCTTGACGAGGAGCGCGAGCTCAGGCGTCAGGCGGTCGAGGGACTGAGCGCGCGCCTTGCCGCGCATGGGCTGACGCCCGGACATACCGAGGAGGACTATTCAAAGCGCCTCGCCTTCGAGCTCGACGTCATCGTCAACATGAAGTTCGCCGGCTATTTCCTTATCGTCGCCGACTTCATCAAGTGGGCAAAGGCGCAAGGCATCCCGGTCGGACCGGGGCGCGGTTCGGGCGCAGGCTCGGTCGTCGCCTGGGCGCTCACCATCACCGATCTCGACCCGCTGCGGTTTGGTCTCCTGTTCGAGCGGTTCCTCAATCCCGAACGCATCTCGATGCCCGATTTCGACATCGACTTCTGTCAGGATCGACGCGACGAAGTGATCGGTTATGTGCGCGATCGCTATGGCGCCGACCGCGTCGCGCAAATCATCACCTTCGGTTCGTTTCTGGCGCGCGGCGTCCTGCGCAACGTCGGCCGCGTGCTTGAAATGCCGCTCGGCCAGGTCGACAAGCTGGCCAAGCTCGTGCCCCAGAATCCAGCCCATCCAGTCAGTCTCAAGCAGGCGGTGGCGGACGAAGTGCGGCTGCAGGAAGCGGCCAAGGCGGACGAGAAGGTCGCTCGGATGCTGACGATCGCCGAACGACTCGAGGGACTTTACTCCAACGCCTCGACCCATGCCGCAGGCGTCGTCATCGGCGATCGACCATTGATCGAGCTTGCGCCGCTCTATCGCGACCCGAAATCGGTGATGCCGGCGACGCAGTTCAACATGAAATGGGTCGAGCAGGCGGGCTTGGTGAAGTTCGACTTCTTAGGACTAAAGACGCTGACCGTGCTCAAGCGGGCGGTCGATCTCATCGCCCGCCGCGGCGAAGCGATCGACCTTGGCGCGATACCGCTCGATGATTCCAAGACCTACGCGATGCTCGGGCGCGGCGAAACGATCGGTGTGTTCCAGGTGGAAAGCGGCGGCATGCGCAAGGCGCTGGTCGACATGCGGGCCGACCGGTTCGAGGACCTCATCGCGCTGGTCGCGCTCTATCGGCCTGGCCCGATGGCGAACATTCCGACGTATTGCGCCCGCAAGCTTGGACAGGAGAAGCCCGACACCATCCACCCGTTGATCGAGCCGGTCCTGCGCGAGACCCATGGCGTCATCATCTACCAGGAACAGGTGATGCAGATCGCGCAGACGCTGTCGGGCTATTCGCTTGGCGAAGCCGACATGCTGCGCCGCGCGATGGGCAAGAAGATCAAGAAGGAGATGGACGCGCAGCGCGCCCGCTTTGTCGATGGCGCGGTCGAGCGCGGCCTCACCCGCGCCAAGGCGGACGAGATCTTCGATCTCCTCGCCAAATTCGCCGACTACGGCTTCAACAAGAGTCACGCGGCAGCCTATGCGCTGATCGCCTATTGGACAGGCTGGTTCAAGGCCAACCATCCGGCTGAATTCCTCGCCGCCTCGATGACGCTCGACAAGGGCAACACCGACAAGCTCGCCGAATTCCGCACCGAGGCGCAGCGCCTCGGCATCAAGGTTGTGGCGCCGTCGGTCAATGAATCCCTGGTCGATTTCGACGTGCGAATGGAGGCTGGAGCGTCGACCATCCATTACGCGCTGAGCGCCATCAAGGGCGTTGGCGAAGCGCAGGCCGAGGCGCTGGTCGACGTGCGCCAGTCTCGCGCGTTTGCTTCGCTCGGAGACATGGCCGCGCGGCTCGATCCTCGCGCCGTCAACAAGAAGGCGTTGGAAAGCCTTGCAGCCGCCGGCGCCTTCGATTGCCTAGAGTCCAATCGGGCGTTGGCCTTCGCGGCGATCGAGCCGATGCTGGCGATCGCCAATCGGGACGCGCTCGAAAGGGCGGCCAACATGATCGGGCTCTTCGGAGAAACGGAGGCGGCGCCGCTGAAGGCGCCCGCCGCGCCCTGGACCGAGTCGGAGCGGCTGACGCGCGAATTCGACGCCGTCGGCTTCTTCCTCTCCGGCCATCCGCTCGAAGTTTATGACGCCGCGCTCAAGCGCCTGAAGGCCAGGCGCTGGGCTGACTTCGCGAGGGGTGTGCGCAACGGCGAGTCGACCGCCCGGCTCGGGGCGAGCGTGCTTGATCGCTATGAACGGCGGACGAGGAACGGCGGCAAGATCGGCATCGTGCAGCTCTCCGATCCCTCCGGAACCTATGAGGCGATCATGTTTCAGGAGGGCTTGAGCCAGTTCCGCGATCTTCTCGAGAAAGGCGCGGACGTTCTGGTGACGCTTCAGGCGTCAGTTGAAGGCGAGGACGTGCGCGCGCGCATCGTCAACGTCGAACGGCTCACCGAAGCCGCCGCCAAGGTCCAAAAGGGTCTCAAGGTATTCGTCCGCGACGAGGCGCCGCTCGAATCGATCGAGCAGCGCCTGACGGCGCCTGGCGAAGGCGAGGTGTCGCTGGTCTTGATCCTCGGACCGCAGCACGGCGAGGTCGAAATCCGCCTGCCTGGCCGCTATTCGGTCAGCGCGGCAATCGCCGGCGCGCTCAAGGCCGCGCCCGGAGTGGTTGCGGTGGAGCAGGTCTAAGCGGCGAGCCGCGCGTCACGTCTTCATACGCTGCGAGGCCCGCAGGCGAGGATTGAACGGCGCGGCCATTGGTCCGAAGCGCTTGCGCCGACCGCCTCGCTTCGCTATTGACGCGCCACGCTCAGGCGCGAAAACGCGCCTTCAGGCGGCCGTTGGGGGATAGTTCAACGGTAGAACTGCGGACTCTGACTCCGTCAATCTTGGTTCGAATCCAGGTCCCCCAGCCACTGATTTTTGGCCCCGCGGCCGCCAGCGACATTAACGGCGTATTGCGCGTTGACATCGACGTCCTTCAGCTTGAGTGTCGCGCCGAGTTAGTGACGAGGCTTTCTCAGAAGGGAAGCCCTTGCTGACCAAG
>DATCEJ010000560.1:0-2070 GCA_036510135.1 Roseiarcus sp.
AGCGCGCCCCCGCGCCGCTGTCCTCGACCGCAACGACTGCCTCGGGAGGCAGCGCGAGGCGGCGCGCGGCTTCGCGGTAGGGTTCAGGATCGGGCTTCCCCGCCGAGACGTCTTCGAGGCTGAGCGAGAACGCGATGATCTTGTCGATTTTCAGCGCCTCGATATTGGCGTCGACGATGGTGCGCCCGGAGTTCGACACGCAAGCCTGCGCCACTCCCCCCTCGGCAAGCTTGCGCATCGCCTCGATGGCGCCCGGAATAGGCTCGAGCTCTCGCGCATGCGCCACATAATAGCCCTCGATCGCCGCGATCCAGGTCTTGAACGACGAGCCTGCCGGAAAGCGCGGCTTGAGCGCCTTCCATATGGCGAGCGCGTGGACGCCGCGAAACGCGTCCGGCTCAAGATCGCCGAGGTCGGCCCCCAGAGCTGCGCTCGCGGCCGCAAGAGCGCGCTCATGAAGCGGCTCGCTGTCGATGAGCGTGCCGTCGATGTCCCAGGCGACCGCGCGAAAGAGACTCATGATGCAGGCAGCTCGGACCGCTCGGCCAGGCGGCGATAAAGGTCGCGATAGCGGCGGTAGCCGCGTCGGTGGACATCGGCGGTCTTGCGTCGAGGCTCGATCCGATCGGCTGGGCGCACGAAGGCGGAGATCCCCGACCACTCGGTTGCGAGGCCCGCGCCGATCGCGGCCGTCCAGGCGGCGCCGACGCACGAGCCGGGATGGCCGGCGAGCCGCTGAACCGGGCGTTGAAGCACGTCGGCAACAATCTGCATCCATATTCGGCTCGTCGAACCGCCGTCGGAGACGATGAAGCGCTCGGTCTTGTAACCAATCTCGTTCATGACTTCGACGTGATGCGCGATTGCATAAGCGTAGGCCTCGAGCAGGGCGCGCCAGAGGTGGCCGATGTCGTGCGAGAGCGTAAGGCCATCAAAGGTCGCGCGCGCGTTGGCGTCGTGAATAGGCGTTTTTTCGCCGAGGAAGTAGGGCGTAACCACGAGCCCGTCGCTGCCGGCAGGGCGCGCCTCGGCAAGCCGATCAAGCCATTGATGAATCGACAAGCCGGCCTCATCCGCCGCCTGCTTTTCTCCGCATGCGAACTGGCGGACGAACCAATTGAGCGCCGAGCCCCCCGTCGCCATGCATCCGTTGGGGACGAAGAGGCCGGGCTTCAAATGATAGTCGAGAAACAGGCGCGGGTCGGGGCGCGCGCGATCGGTCGCGGTCAGAATGTCGACCGAGCCGCCAAACTTCAGCAGGACATCGCCATCGTTGACCACTCCCGCGCCGAGCGCGGAGGCGATGTGGTCCGCCGCGCCCCCGATGACCGGCGTTCCGGATTTCAGTCCGCTTTCCCGCGCACCCCGATCCGAGACGACGCCGAGGATTTCGTGCGAACGGACTTTGCGCGGCAGCGCGCCGCGCGGGATATGCGCAAGCGAGATCAGCGCGTCGTCGAGCGCGTGCGTCGCGAGGTCGACGAATCCAGCTTCCAGCGCCCAGTTCTGCTCGATCGCCCGCTCCCCGGTGAGGCGCCAGTTGATATAGTCGTAGGAGCCGAACACTGTGCCGATGCGCGCGAAGATCTCCGGTTCATGCCGCTCGATCCAGCGGAGTTTCGCCGCGATGAGCTGCTGGTTGATCCCATTGCCGGCCTTGGCGAGGAAGACCTTTTCGTCGATCTCCGCGCGAAGGTCCTCGACCTCCGCGCCACAGCGCGCGTCGCTCTGCTGAATGCTGGGCCGCAGCAGGCGCCCGTCGGAATCGAGAAGCACCAGAGCCGGGAGCATTCCCGTGACGCCGACAGCGGCGATGTCGGCTGCAGAGACGCCGCTCGTGTCCAACAGTTCCCGCACGATCTCGCCGAAGTTGCTCCACCATTGCTCCGGAGCCTCCTCGGCCCAACCAATATGGTCCGAGCGCAGCGCAACCGGGCGCAAGGCGAGGGCGAGGGTCTCGTCCGGCGGGCGGATGAGAACGCCGATCGTCGAAGTCGTGCCGATATCGAGGCCGAGAACGCAGCAATGGCTCGTCAATTCGAATTCGCGCCTTTGGGTAATTCACAGTGC
>DATCEJ010000561.1:0-7451 GCA_036510135.1 Roseiarcus sp.
GTCGTTGAAGGCCGAGACATAGGCTGAGCTGATCGAGGCCGACTGGGGATCGTAGTCGGCTTCCTTCGACAGGGGGTCCATGTCCGGGCCGGAGAAGCGCGTGTCCAGGCGCCCGGTGGTGAGCCCGTCCTGATCCTGCAGCATCTTCTCGAACATGCCGCCGTCGACGCGCAGATCGGCCTTCAGGATATAGGCGGCCGTGAGGCCGGTGTATTTGGCCATCTGTTCGGCGATCGCCTGCCTGCGGGCGGGATCCAGTTCCGACCCGGCCTGCAACGCCTGGGCGTAGTCGCCGGACGCGAAGGCCTCGACCTGTTTGAGGAACGGTTCGAGCTCGCCCGGCCGTCCGCCCGGCAGAAGGTTGTGATACCAGGCCGTGGCGGCATAGGTGGGCAGGGCCGCCACATAGGCGCCGTCCGTGCCCGGATTGAATTGTGGTCCGTCCGCCGACAGGTCGAAATTGAGAATCTGCGAAAGCAGGATCACGCCGTTGAAGTCGACGTCGTCGGCGGTCTCAAGCTCGTTGATGACCACGGCCGATCTCGGCGTGCCGTAGCTTTCCCCGAAGAGATATTTCGGCGAGTTCCAGCGACCGTATTTGGACAGGAACTGGAGAATGAACTCGGAGAAGGCGTGAGCGTCGGGGTCGACGCCCCAGAAAGCCTTTTCCTTGTCCTTGCCGGCGATGCGGGAAAAGCCCGTGCCCGGCGCGTCGATGAACACCAGGTCGGTGGAGTCGAGCAGGCTGTAGGCGTTTTCCACCAGCGAATAGGGCGCGGCCGGGGTGTGGGTGTCGTCGGCGGTCACCACCCGGCGCGGGCCGAAGGCGCCCATATGCAGCCACACCGTCGATGATCCGGGGCCGCCATTGTAGAAAAACGTGATCGGACGATCCCGCGAGGGAACGCCGTTCTTGAAATAGGCGACGTAGAACACCGAAGCTTCAGCCGTCGGATTGGCCCCGGCCGCCGCTTCCTTGCCCTTGTCGTTGGTCTCGGCTTCCACCGCCTTGGCGATCGAATCGTCCCAGCCCTTGGGGTGGACGACGATCGTGCCGGCCACGGCGCGGTAGGCGATCCTCTGACCCTCGACCGTGACCTGGCCCTCGCTGGAGACGCTTTCCGGCTGGAAGATGCCGCCGGGCTTTTCAGCCGCCTGGATCGTCTTGTCCGCCGTCTTATCGGACTCAGATTTGGCGGGGTGATCGGCGGCGAAAGCTGGCGCGCCGGCCAGAAGAGCGGCGACCGCGGCCGCCATGAGAAGCTTGTTCATCTTAAGGACCGTTTCCCCCGCGAAGGCATGTGATGGCGCACGGCATAGACGGGACCGGCGCGCAAACAAA
Organism: Roseiarcus sp.; assembly: GCA_036510135.1. Lineage (GTDB taxonomy): Bacteria > Pseudomonadota > Alphaproteobacteria > Rhizobiales > Beijerinckiaceae > Roseiarcus. The sequence goes on from DATCEJ010000561.1 coordinate 1,343, forward strand.
ATTACCAATTGGAAAGCTCCGGTGGAACGGGTCCGCCCCCAGGCGAATTAGCCGCCCATGGTCAGCGCGTTCGAACAGGATCGACCGGATGCGGCGGAGGCCGCCGGTCTTGTCTATGCCGACCTCGGCCGGCCGGGCCTGCGCCGACGGCGGGCGGGCAAGGGATTCAGCTATCTGGGCCCGGACGGCGCTTCGCTGCGGGATCAGGCGTCGCTGGCGCGCATTCGCGCCCTGGCCATTCCGCCCGCCTGGCGATCGGTGTGGATCTGTCCCAAGCCCGAGGGTCACATCCAGGCGATCGGCTATGACGACAAGGGCCGGCGGCAATATCGCTATCACGCCAGGTTCCGCGAGGCGCGGGAGGAAGCCAAGTTCGAGCATCTCGTCGCCTTCGCCGAGGCCCTGCCGCGCCTCCGCCGGCAAGTGGCGAAGGACATGGCGAAGACGGGACATGGCCGCGACAAGGTCCTGGCGACGGTGATCTCTTTGCTCGAGTCGACGATGATCCGGGTGGGAAACGCGGCCTACGCCAAGGCGAACCACAGCTATGGCCTCACCACCCTCCTCAGCCGTCATGTCGCGATTGATGGCGCCGATCTCAAATTCCATTTCACCGGCAAGAGCGGCAAGACCTGGCGGCTCGGTGTCCACGATCGCCGCGTCGCCCGCCTGGTGCGGGAGTGCCAGGAACTCCCCGGCCAGGCGCTGTTTCAATTCATCGATGACGATGGCGCGCGTCAGAGCGTCACTTCAGCCGACGTCAATGCCTACCTCAAGACAGCTACGGACGCCGATATCACCGCCAAGGATTTTCGTACCTGGGCCGGCACGGTGATGGCCGCGACCGCTCTGGCCGAACAGGCGCGTCCGGAGAGCGCGGCGGTCGCGAAACACATCGTGACCGACGTCGTCCGCCACGTGTCAGAACGGCTCGGAAACACGGTTGCGATCTGCCGCAAGTGCTATGTTCACCCGGAGGTGGTGAACGCCTGGCTGGAGGGGACGCTGGCGCTCGCTGGCGGGCGCGAGGGTCCTGAGGGACTGAAGCCCGAAGAGGCGGCCGTGCTGGCGTTCCTGCGACGGGGAAACTCCCGATAACCTCTCCCATGGGAGAGGTTAGGTGGATGCGCGGGCGCGGTTTTCGTGGTCGGTGATCAAGCCGGCGAGGCGCGCGACCACATCCGCCGCCAGGCAGGGTTTGATCTGGACGACCAGATCGGGAAAGCGCTCCGCCAGGTCCGTCGGGAGGCCGCCGCCGGTCTGAAGAATGACGGGAGCTCCGAGCATCGCCAGACGCTCGACGACGGCCGAACAGTCTCCGTCGAGCAAGTTCAAGTCCAGGATCGCGCCGGTCACGGACCCACTCGCGACCAAGGCCAGGGCTTCTTTTGAACTCGCGGCCGGGCCGACGACTTTGCCGCCGGCGTCCTCGATGGCGAGGGCCAGGTCCAGGGCGATGAAGGGCTCGTCCTCGACCACGAGGACAGATGCATGATTCAGCAAGTGCAAGGCCCCAGCCCGCTAAATGGCGAAGGTCGAGTGGGGATAATCGCTCAGACCGCCAACCGTTCCGCCGGGGCCGAGAAATTCACCACCAAACCCGCTGGATTCCAGTGGAAAACCAGATCCCCGCCAAGTTGGCCGTTGACGCTTCTGCGGGCCAGCAGGCTGCCGAACCCCTCCCGATCTGGCCGCGCCTTGACGACCGGTCCGCCGCGCTCTTCCCACAAAACGGCGACGCGGCCCTTGGCCAGCTTCCACGAAACGTTGACGCGACCGCCGGCGACCGAGAGGGCGCCGTACTTGGCGGCGTTGGTGGCCAATTCGTGCACGACAAGCGCGAGGTTGGTCGCGGCATCTCCGCCGACCGGAATCTCGGGGCCGTCGATCTCGACGCGCGAAGCCTCTCCCGCCTTTTCCGGATCGATGTAGGGCGAGAGAACCGCTCGGACCAACTCGCTCAAGCTCGTTTTTTCTCGCTCGGGCTTGTCGATCGACGCGCGCGTCCTGATGAGTTGGTGGGCGCTGGCCAAGGCGCCGAGGCGGCCGTGAACGGTGACCGCCATGTCCTTGGGCGTGGCCGCGGACCGGGCGCTCAGCGTCACCATCCCGCCGACGATGGCGAACAGGTTTTTGACTCGGTGATCCAGTTCCCGAAGCATCAGGACCTGTTGTTCTTCGTGACGTTTGCGCAGGCTGACGTCGAGAAAGATCACGCCGAGTTTGCGGATCGCTTCATCTTCGAAGCAAAAGGCGAACAGCTCCAGTGTTCGTCCGTGCGAGGCTAGATCGCGCTCGAAACGGATCGACTCTCCCGTCGCCATCACATGGTCGTAGGTATCGAACCATTCCTGTGGTTCGTCGGGAAACGCCTGCCGAATCGTCTTGCCGACGACCCCGTCGACGCCGGTCTGTTTGGCGAAGCCGGCATTGGCGGAGAGGTAGCGGAAGTCGCTGGGCTCCCCAGGGCGGGTGTCGAGCTTTTCGAGGGTGCAAAAGCCCTCGTCAATGAACTCGAAGAGCCTCCGGTATCTCGCTTCGCTCTCGCGGATCATTTCCGCGGCCGCCTGACGCTCGCTGACATCGACGAAGGTGAGCACAACGCCATCGATGACGTTGTCGATCGTTCGATAGGGACGAATGCGCAGGGTGAACACTGTCTGTGTGTCGTGCAGCGTCAACAAGCGTTCGACGACCGTGAGTTTGCGAAGCACGGCTCTCACGTCGCGTTGCAGCTCGGCGTAGTCGAGCAAGTTCACCACTTCAGCGATCGGCCGGCCGATATCGGAGTCGCGGACGTGGAAGATTTCAGTGACGCCGAGGGTGAAGCTTTTCACCCGCAGATGGCTATCCAGGAACAAGGTGGCGATTTCGGTACTCTCAAGAAGGTTTTTCAGATCGCTGTTCACATGCGTCAGCTGCTCGTTCTTGCTGACCATCTCGGCGTTGATTGTCTGAATCTCTTCATTGACCGACTGCATCTCCTCCTTGGCGGTTTCCATTTCCTCGTTCGAGGATTGCAGCTCTTCGTTGACCGACTGGTGCTCCTCGTTCGACGACTTCAATTCCTCGTTGGAGGTTTCAAGCTCGTCAATGGTCGATTGGAGTTGCGCCCGGGTCGTCGAAAGTTCCTGCTCCAGCGCCCTTGAGGCCTCGGCGCCTTCCGTGTCCGGCCGCGCGGCGCGGCCGACCGGCGCGCCTGCGCCACTGTCTTGGAAGGCGAGGATGATGAACCCTGCGTCCGGCCCGTGATCGGCCATGGGTTCGGCGATCAGGGTCACCAGGCGCGAGTGGCCATCGATCCGGACCGGCACATTTTGGTGAACAACCGGCCCCTCGGAAGCCTTGGCGGCTCTCAGCGCCGCCCGCACCGGCGCCCGAAGAGTCTTACGCAGGATGTCGAACAGAGCGAAGCTCGGGACCCCGGGTGACAGTTCCACATACCGACCCATCGTCGGTCCGGAAAAGCGAACGATCTGATCGCGGGCGTCGATAACCACATGCGGTGGGCTGTACCGCTCCATCACCCTTCGCGCCTCTCTCTCGAGGCGATCGTCTGAGTGCCGGGGCGGCGTTTCGGGGGGCGGCGCCGCTCCGGGCCGTACGCCGTTGTCGGGCAGGCTAGGCAACGACGCGCCCTCGGACTCCCGCCTGCGGAAAATCCGGTGCTTCTTGTCCTGGACATCGAAAAGTTTAGTCGTGCGGGTGACCGATTCCGAAGAGCCGAGGAACAGCCGCCCCCCCGGTTTGAGCGCATAGTGAAAGGTGCGCATCACGCGGTCTTGCATGCCGGCGTCGAGGTAGATCAGCAGATTTCGGCAGGAGATGAGATCGAGCTTGGAAAACGGCGGGTGCTTGATGATGCTGTGGGTGGAAAAGACGCACATCTCGCGGATTTCCGGCAAGACGCATAGGTCCGCGCCCTGGTCGGTGAACCATCGCTCCACGCGTTCGTCGGAGAGGCCCGCCACGGGTCGGTGATAGCGGCCGAGCCTGGCGATGGCGATCGCCCGATCGTCGATGTCGGTGCCGAAGATCTGCACCTTGGGCTTGTGGCGCCGGCCGTGCAACGCTTCGCGCAGCAGGATGGCGAGGCTGTAGGCTTCCTGCCCTGTCGCGCAGCCGGGCACCCAGACCCGGATGTCCTCGTCGGCCCCTTTTTCGGAGCTGAGATCCTTCAGCACCGACCCATCCAAGGCGTCGAACGCGGCCGGATCGCGAAAAAACTCGGTCACCCCGATGAGCAGCTCGCGAAACAGCAGGTCCAGCTCTTCGGGCGTCTGATGGTAGCGCTCGATATAGCCCTCTGGAGTATCGATTTGGAGCACCTGCATCCGGCGCTGCAGGCGGCGAACCAGAGTTTTTTCCTTGTATTCGCTGAAGTCATGGCCGCTGCGCGCCCGCAGCGCCGCCATGATCACCGACAGGTGCGAACCGGCGTCGGTATCCTTGCTACGCGCCACGCCCGCGAGGTGACGCTGATGGGCCGCCAGCCTGGCCGGCATCGCTTCGACCGCGAGCACTTCATCGACCTGACCGGTCGCGGTCGCGCTGAGCGGCATTCCCGGAAGGGCGTGATGGTCGAATTCCGCTTGGGCGAGGGTCAGGCCCCCGAACTCTTTGATGGTCGCCAGACCCAGCGAGCCGTCGCTCCCGGTTCCCGCCAGCACGACGCCGATGGCGTTCTCGCCCTGATCCTCGGCGAGCGATTGAAAGAAGGTGTCGATCGGTCGCCGGCTCTCCCTCGGGGGCGCGGGACGCGCGACCTGGAGGCGGCCGCCGTTCATCGTCAGGGTGGAGTTCGGGATGATCACGTAGACGCAGTTGGCCTTGACCTCCGCGCCATCGGCCGCCTCGATTACGGTCATCGAGGTCGCTTTGGCGAGCAACTCCACAAGCATGCTCTTGTGATCCGGCGAGAGGTGCTGGACGAACACGAAGGCCATGCCGCTATCTGGCGGCGTATGGGCCAGAAAGCTCTTGAAGGCGTCGAGGCCCCCGGCCGATGCGCCGATGCCGACGATCAGGAGCACGCCCGCCCCGCCGCGATCAGGTCGCGCATGCGCCCCCCCCGAGAGGGTTAGCGTTTGCGGGATGCTGCTCACTCGTTGGCATTAAGCGGCGTCCCCAGGACAGTTAGTCCCACCTTGCACGGAAACGGCTCTGACCGCGAATCGCAGCGCTTGGCGACCCCTCACGCGTCGGAAGGAACGGCCGCGGGCGTGATCCAATCCTGTTCTATGAAATCGCGCAGAATATAGGCCCGCTCCAGCGCCTGGCGGCTCGCGGAGCGCCAAGTCTCACCGTCGAATGTCTCGCCCACCGCGCCCACTCTCTCGCTCATCTGGCGGCAGAACTCGGCGCGTTCGTTGAGGATACGCTCGGCCGATCGCATGACCTTTTCCATGTCATCGAACTGGGCCGCGGCCATGGCCCCGGCGGTGTAGGTGTGTCCGATGTGACAGGCGTATTTCACCATGGTTCCGAGCTCGGAACTTCGCAGCGCGCCGCCGCAGTCCGGACAGGTGATGGTGATGGGACGGTCGAATGGTCCGTCGTGAGTCACGGCACGACCGTCGTCGGGAGTCTTTTTGGGGCTTTTGACCGTCACGATGCCTTCCTTCTCAGTGACCAATCGTTCGAGAAGCGCCGGGAGCGCGTCCAGCGGAACACAATAGTCGAGATCGACGTGAGTCGCCGCGCTTTGCGGCATGTCGGGGTAAGCCGCGTCGTCCGGATCCTGCGCTATGGCGATGGCGCCACGCTGCTTCATCTCGTAGAGGCCCGCCGTTCCGTCATTCAGCTTGCCAGTGAGGACCACCCCGATCGCGGCTGGCCCATAGGCCTCCGCGGCGCTGCGAAACAGCGGATCGATGGCCGGCCGCGCCCAGTTTACCTTCGGACCCCGCGTGAGGCGAATACGACCCTCGGCGACGATCATGTGGCGGTCCGGCGGCGCGACATAGATATGACCGGAGCGGATAACTTCACCGTCTTCGCCGTGCTTGGCGGGGGTGACGCCAGCGGCGTTGAGGAGCGTGGGCATTTCGCTGGGCAGGGCGCCGACATGCAGCACGATCAGGATCGGCACGGGCAGCGGCTCGGTCAG
>DATCEJ010000562.1:0-6785 GCA_036510135.1 Roseiarcus sp.
GACTCCAGCGGGTATGGAAACTGCCTTCCTTGTCGAGCCGGCGGTACGTGTGGGCTCCGAAATAGTCGCGAAGGCCCTGCAGCAGGTTCGTCGGGCCTAGCGCGCGTCTCAGCCCATCGTAATAGGCGAGCGACGAAGAGAAGGCGGGCGTCGGCACGCCGTTGGCGATCGCCAGTCCAAGCACACGGCGCCAGGCGCCCTCGGTCCTGATGACGCCCTCGCGGAAATAGTCGTCGAGCAGGAGGTTGGAGAGCTTCGGATTTCGATCATAGGCTTCCTTGATGCGATCGAGGAAACGCGCCCGGATGATGCATCCGCCGCGCCAGATGGTCGCCATGTCGCCGAGCTTGAGATCAAATTTGAACTGGGTGGAAGCGACCGACATCTGCTCGAACCCTTGCGCGTAGGCGATGATCTTCGACGCGTAGAGCGCGTCTCGGATGGCGTCGATCTCCGCCTTTTCCGGCTTGCGCGTCTCCAACTTTTGGTGGGGCGTTTTCTTGTCCAACTCCAGGCGCATTGAGCGGTTGGCGGAGAGGACGCGGGCGAAAACGGCTTCGGTGATCCCGGTCAGCGGCACGCCAAGCTCGAGCGCGTTCTGCGCCGTCCAGCGGCCGGTCCCCTTCTGCTCCGCTTCATCGACGATGACGTCGACCAGGGGCTTGCCCGTGCCTGCGTCGGTCTTGCGCAGGACAGCGGCGGTGATCTCGATCAGATAGCTGTCGAGGTCGCCCTCTTTCCAGGTCTGAAAAATATCGGCCATGGCCGGCGCGTCCAGGCCATAGACGCTCTTCATGAGATCGTAGGCTTCGGCGATGAGCTGCATGTCGGCATATTCAATGCCGTTGTGCACCATCTTGACGTAATGGCCCGCGCCTTGCGGGCCGATATACGTGCAGCAGGGCACGCCATCGACCTGGGCCGCCATCTTGGTCAGCATGGGCGCGACGCGATCCCAGGCTTCGCGGTCGCCGCCGGGCATCATGCTCGGACCTTCGAGCGCGCCTTCCTCGCCGCCCGAGACGCCCATGCCGACGAAGCGAATTTTTTTCTCTTCGCAGGTTTTGTAGCGTCGGGCCGTGTCGGTGTAGAGCGAATTGCCGCCGTCGATGATGATGTCGCCTTCCTCGAGGTGAGGAAAGAGTTCATCCATCACCTCGTCGACCGGCTTGCCTGCCTTGACCATGATCAGGATCGGGCGGGGTTTTGCGATGCTCGCGATGAACTCGGGCAGCTCCTTGGCCGGGAAAAATCGGCCTTCCTTGCCGTGCTCGGCGATCAGCGCGTCGGTGCGCTCGTGATTGCGATTGAAAACTGCGACTCCGAACCCCTTGTGCGCCGCGTTTCGCGCCAGGTTCGCGCCCATGACGGCCAAGCCCATAACGCCAATGTCAGCTTTGTCAGCCATGGTTTCTCCGCGCATTTGGGGGGCAAGTCCCCTGTCTTAGCCCTGCAGCGAAGGGCGGGCAAATCCGATGCGAGCCGGCGTGGCGTCCCGCTGGTTGACGGGAGAGCGCAAAAACGCCTTTTGTTGCCGTCAATATCAGGAGCACCCCTTGTCGCAACTCCCGCCGGACGCGCTCTGGGTTCGCGTCTACTACGAAGACACGGACTTTTACGGCCGCGTTTATCACGCGTCTTATCTGCGCTTCCTTGAGCGCGGCCGCACCGAGTGGCTGCGGCGCCGCGGATTCACGCATCTGGATCTTGCAAAAAGCCCAGGCGTCGTGTTCGCGGTGCGCTCGCTGCAAATCGAGTATCTGGCGCCGGCGATGATGGACGATCTTTTGGTCGTCGAGACCAGTGCCGCCACCGTGCGCGGCGCTTCGATCGACTTCAAGCAACGCGTCCTGCGGGGCGACAAGGAACTTGTCACTGCGGACGTGTTGGTCGCGTCAATTCGCAACGATCGCCCGGCGCGAATTCCCGCTGATCTGCGTCGCCGCCTTCAGCCGCCAGCTTGATCGCGTCAAGCGATCAGAACGCGACCCGGTCTCCGCCCTTGAGCTCGAGGATTTCTCGGGCTTCGTCCGGGCTCGCGACCGAGAGGCCAAGGCCTTCGATGATCTGACGGGCGGCGCGAACCTGTTCTGCGCTGCTGGCCGCGAGTTTGCCGGGGCCCGACCAAAGCGAATCCTCGAGCCCGACGCGCACGTTGCCGCCCATCGCGGCCCCCATCGCGGCGATGGCGAGCTGATTGCGTCCCGCTCCAAGCACCGACCATTTGTACTGGGCGCCGAACAGGCGGTCAGCGGTGCGCTTCATATGCATGACATCCTCCGGGTGCGGCCCGATTCCACCCAGGATGCCGAACACGGTCTGGACGAAGAGCGGCGGCTTGACGAGGCCGCGCTCAAGGAAGTGGTTGAGGTTGTAAAGGTGCGCAGTGTCGTAGCATTCAAACTCGAATCGCGTTCCGGAACCGGCAAGCGTGCTCAGGACGAATTCGATGTCCTTGAACGTGTTGCGGAACACGAGATCGCGTGAGTTCTCGAGCGCCTGCGGCTCCCAATCGTGTTCGAAGGTCTTGAAGCGGTTGAGCATCGGGAAGAGCCCGAAGTTCATCGAGCCCATGTTGAGGGACGCGACTTCCGGCTTGAAAGCCTCCGCCGGCTTCACGCGCTCCTGCACCGTCATGAACGGCGCGCCGCCGGTGGTCAGATTGATGACGGCGTTTGTCGACTGCTTGATCCGCGAAAGGAAGCGCGCAAAGGCTTCCGGAGTTTGATCAGGCCGGCCGGTTTGCTCGTTCCGCGCATGCAAGTGCACAATCGCGGCGCCAGCTTCCGCCGCGCCGATCGCGGCCTCGGCGATCTGGTCGGCCGTGACCGGAAGGTGAGGCGACATTGACGGCGTGTGGATCGCGCCCGTCACGGCGCAGGTGATGATGACCTTGTTCGACTGAGCCATATGACCGATCTTCCTCTTCGCTGTTCGTCAATCGCCGATGGTCTTGTCCGCCCAGCGCTTATGCGCGGCAAGCGCGATCAGGCGGCGATCGCGCCACGCCTGACGGTCTCCGAGTTTGTCTGCAGCCAGGCGTTCGCGCCGCTCGGCCTCGACCTTCTCCATGACCGGCCCGGCCCAATCGACGCGCCACTGCATCGACGGGAACATGTTGGAATAGATGCCTTGATAGCGTTCGGCGTAGTCGCGCACGCCGCCGGGCGCGTTAAGCTCGATCGTCTCGAACGGGCCCATGAAGGACCAGCGCAACGCAAGCCCTTCACGGATGCCGATGTCGACGTCCTCAACCCCCGCATAGCCCTGTTCGACGAGCCGGAATGCCTCCTCCAGCAGCGCGCCTTGCAACCGGTTCATGACAAAGCCGTCGAGCTCGCGCTTCATGACGATCGGCGCATGACCGGCGGACCGCAGAAACGTCGCGGTTCTCTCGATAATTGATGGTTCCGTCCATGGCGCAGGGACCACCTCGGCGGCGGGGATCAGATAGGGTGGATTGATGGGATGGACGACGAGACAGCGCGCGCGGCCCTTGAGTTTTTCGGTAAAGGCCGAGGGCAGAATCGCGGAGGTCGAACTCGCCAGTACGGTGTCGCTCGGCGCAGCCGCGTCAAGCCGCGCGAACACAGCGCGCTTCACCGCGACATCCTCTGGCGTGTTCTCCTGGACGTGGACTGTCCCTTCAAGCGCCGATTCGAGCGTTGTCGCCACGCGAATCCTCGCGACGACTTCGCTGGCTGAGGATCCGTTGAGAAGATCGTTGGCCTCAAGCTCCGGCAGGAGCCGCCCGATATAGGCCAGAGCCCTGGCCGGCGCGTCCTTGTCCTGATCCCAAAGGGCGACCTCGCAGCCAGCGCGGGCGAAACTGATCGCCCACGCGCGGCCGACGAAGCCGGACCCGATTACCGCCACTTTTGCCATATCGCCCTCCGACGTGAGCCGCCTATCCGTCACAACGTCTCGATATTGGCGTCCACGCCGATCGATTCGCCAGATACGTTCCGCCCCGCAGGGGACAGCAAATACGCGATGGTCGCGGCGATGTCGCTTGCGGTCACCATTCGGCGCATCGAGACTTTCTCGAGATAGGTCTTTTCCATCTCCTCATAACTGACGCCGGTCTGTTTCGCACGCGCGGCGATCACCCCGGTCATCCGCGGTCCCTCGACAATGCCGGGCAGGATCGCGTTGACTCGGATGTTCGCGGGCCCCAGTTCCTTGGCGAGGCTTTGGGTCAGTCCAATAATGCCAAACTTGGCCGCCGAGTAGGGGGTTCGGAACGCGTAACCGAACCGCCCGGCAGCCGAGGACAGATTGATGATCGAGCCTCCGCCGGCGGCTTTCAGCATCGGCACGGCGAAATGCGCGCAAAGGAACTGCCCTGTCAGGCACACGTCGATGGTGCGTCGCCAATCTTCCGGCTTGATCTCTTCGACGCCGCCGGTTGGCCCGGCGATTCCGGCGTTGTTGATCAGCGCGTCGAGTCCGCCAAGAGAGGCTTGGATATCGGCGAACAGGCGGGCTACGTCGGCTTCGGACGAGACGTCGGCCTTTGTAACTCCAGCATCCGGATGAGCGGCGCGGTAGTCGGCGAGGAACTCGTCGGAGACGTCGCAAATATGCACCTGCGCGCCGCGAGCTATGAGCAGATCGGCAGTCGCGCGTCCAATACCCGATGCGCCGGCGGTGACGAGAACGCGCAGCTTCTCGGGGAGTGCAAAGATATCAGCGGGATCGTTCATGAAGTCGCTCCGACAATCAGGTTCGTCAATCGCGTGGCGCCATAGGCGACGAGGGGGACGAGGTCAAACAAGATGATTTTCGTTTTAGTGACAAGTCCATCTCAATCGATCTCCGGCGCCACGTCGCGGTCGAGCCAGCCGGGATCGATTTCGGGCAGCGGGATGGCGTCGATGAGGAGCCTTGTGTAGCGGCTCTGGGGCGCGGCGAAGACATCCTCGCAGCGACCCTCTTCGACAATCAGGCCTGACTTCATCACGTAGACCCGGTCGCAAACGGCTCGGATCACGGAGAGGTCGTGGCTGATGAACGCCATGGCGAGACCGAGATCGCGCGTGAGCGCCTTGAGAAGATTGAGCGCCTGGGCCTGCGTCGACACGTCGAGGCCGGAGACGATCTCGTCGGCCAGCACAAAGTCCGGCTCGAGCAGCGCGGCGCGGGCGATGCCCACGCGCTGGCGCTGCCCGCCGGAGAGTTCGTGCGGCGTCCGGTCGAGACAGGCGAGCGGCAGCGCGACGCGATCGAAGAATCCTCGCACCCGCCTCTCGGCGTCGGCATGATCGCGCGCGACGCGATGAAAGAGAAGCGGCTCGACCAGGATTCGCCTGATCGTATGGCGCGGGTTGAGCGAGGTCATCGGGTCCTGGAAAATGATCTGCATGCGCCGCCTGAGCGGCCGCATTTGCGGCTCCGGCAGTTGCGAGATGTCCTGCCCGTCGAAGGCGATCCCGCCAGCGTCGATGTCGATGAGCCGCATGAGCGCGCGCCCGAGCGTTGTTTTGCCCGAGCCCGATTCGCCGACAATGCCGATGGTTTCGCCTTGGCCGATCCTGAGGTCGACGCCATGCAGGACTTTGACGCCGCCCACGCGTTTGCCGTTGAGGCGCCGTTTTCCCCCATAGGCGACCTCGACGCCGCTCGCGACGAAAAGATCCTGAGCCATGTGACGGCCTAGGCCAATTTGTATCTAGGCGAAATCACCTGTCGCTCTCCGCCTCGTGCCTTGAGGAGCGCCAAAGGCGCGTCTCGAAGGACGCTCCAGTTCCCGCGGAACCGGCGGCGCCAACTGGACCATTCTTCGAGGCCCCGCTAACGCGGCGCACCTCAGAATGAGGGATGAGCGGATCCAAAAGCAAATCGCCCTCTAGCAGTCCGTATTCGCGACCTCGAGCCGCAGTTCAGCGACCAAAGCCTCGGGCACAGGCTCAAGCCCCGCGTCGGGCCGATCGTATCGTGGCCCTGCCGCGATAAGAGCGCGCGTGTAGCCATGACGAGGCGCAGAGAGAATGTCGGCGGTGGGCCCGGATTCGATCACTGCGCCCGCGAACATGAGCGTTACCCGGTCGCAGATCTGCGCGACGACGCCGAGATCGTGGGTCACGAAGATGACGGCAGTGCCGTGCGCCTCTTGCATGATGCGAATGAGTCTCAGAATTTGCTTTTGCACCGTCACGTCGAGCGCGGTTGTCGGTTCGTCCGCGACGATGATTTTTGGCTCGAGCGCAAAGGCCGCTGCAATGAGGACGCGCTGGCGCATCCCGCCTGACAATTGGTGCGGATAGGAGCGCAGCACGCGCTCCGGGTCTTGAATGTGGACCTCGGCGAGCAGTTCAAGCGCGCGCTTGTGGGGCTCGCGCCCAGTCATGCCGCGACGGAGCCGCAGGCCGTCGGTCAGTTGCGCCTCGATGCGCCGGCCGGGGTTCAGCGCGGTCATCGGGTCCTGGGGCACGAGCGCGATGGCGTCGCCGAAGATCGCGCGCGACTCACGCCTCGGCATCGTCCTGAGATCTCGCCCTTCAAACTGGATTTCGCCTTGCGTAATCCTTACCGTGCGCGGCAGCACGCCGAGCAGCGCCTTGGCGATGGTCGATTTGCCAGCGCCGCTTTCGCCGACGAGCCCGAGCGTTTCGCCGGCCGCGAGATCGAGGCTCACATTGCGCAGGATTGGCTCAGCGTTCCCAAGTTCGGAGACCGCGCTCAAGCTTCGGATGGAGAGGATCGGCGCCGTCATCGCTTCAGCACCGGATCGAGCGCGCGGCGCAATCCGTCGCCAAGCTGGTTGAAAGCCAGCACGGTCGCGA
>DATCEJ010000563.1:0-2295 GCA_036510135.1 Roseiarcus sp.
CATGTCCGCGACCAGAAGGCGCTTCCGGCGATGGGCAAGCGGCTGGACGATAACGTCGATGGGCTCACCCGCGAGCACGTTCTCGAGCGCGGCGCGCTTGGCCTTGAGATCCCCGGTGAAAACAAGATCGACGGCGACGCCTTCGTCGAGCCAGCGCCGGCGCTCGACGCCGCGGAGGGCTTGCGCGGCGCGGTCGACTGTTGCTTCGCTGAGCGGCGCCTGCGCTAGATCGGCGATGAGCGTGGCGACGAGAACGGACGACATGACGGTTCCAGACGGGCAGACCTGCACTTGAGGCGGGCGCTCCTCATCGCAGGCCCGACCGCGAGCGGCAAGTCGGCGGCTGCGCTTGCCCTCGCGCAAAGATTCGGGGCGATAATCGTCAACGCCGACTCGATGCAGGTCTATCAGGATCTCCGAATCCTGACCGCCCGGCCAGCGCCCGACGAGGAGCGGCTCGCGCCGCATCGCCTGTTCGGCGCAATCGACGGCGCGGTCAATTTTTCGGCCGGCCGATGGGCGCTTGCCGCGGGCGAAATTCTCGCGGACATTCGTCAACAGCCGGTTATTTTCGTCGGCGGCACCGGGCTTTATTTCCGCGCGCTGACCGAGGGCCTGTCGGACATCCCGACGGTGCCCGAGGCGGTGCGGGCCGCTATCCGCAGCAAGGCGGAGGGTCGCGCCACGCCCGAGCTTCACGACGCGCTTCAGTCGCGCGATCCCGAGACCGCGCAGCGCCTCAATCCCAATGACCGGCAGCGCATCTTGCGTGCGCTCGAAGTGCTCGATGCGACGGGGCGTCCGCTCGCCTCGTTCCTGGGCGCCCGAGCGGCGCCGGTGTTGGGCCCAAGAGAATGGGCGGGCCTTTATCTCGCGCCAGACCGGGCGGAGCTCGGCCGGCGCATCGACGCGCGGTTCGGCGCCATGCTCGCGCTGGGCGCGCTCGACGAAGTCGCGACGTTGATGCAACGGCGGCTCGATCCGGCGCTGCCGGTCATGCGCGCGCACGGCGTTCCGCATCTCATCGCCCATCTCGAAGGCCGGCTGTCCCTCGACGAGGCCGCGTCACGCTCGAAGCTCGACACCCGCCATTACGCCAAGCGGCAATTCACCTGGGCGCGCCACCAGCTGACGGGCTTCAGATGGGTCGCGCCCGAGGAGGCAGCCGAGGCCGGTCTCAAAGCGCTGGAATGAATATGTCTTCTACTGCTTGGCGAAGCCGCATTCCTTGGATACGTATTTGCTCTCCCAGCAGCCGTTGGCGAGGCAGGCCTGCCGGTACTCGCCGCATTTCGCGAGACACCTGGGCGAACCGCCCTCGGATTTGGCGCAAAAGCCCTGGCAGGTCCTGAGCCGCTCGGAGCAGCTTTTTGCGTTCGCCGGTACGCTCATCGCCAGAACCAGCGCCGCAGCCAAGCCGAGCCCCGCGCACATAAGCGAAAGCCTTCGCATTTCCGCCTCCCCTGTCGACCAAACACAGTCGCGAACGCTAAGCATGTCTGTGCTTATTTGCAATCCGAAGCTGGGGGTTAGCGCGCCGGTCCGTCCCGTCATCCCGCGCAAGCCGGAATGTAGAATTTGCGGCAAGCCTTGCTGGATTGGACGCTGCTCTTAGATTTGGCGGAACGAAAGTCGCTGGAGGGCCTATGCCGCAAGTGCGAACCAATGGAATCGACATTGAATATGAAAGCTTCGGACGCGACGGCGACCCGCTCATCCTATTGATCATGGGCTTTGGGGCCCAGCTCATCTTCTGGCCGGATGCGCTCTGCCAGGGGCTGGCGGCGAAGGGATTTCGGGTCGTCAGGTTCGACAACCGCGACGTCGGCAAGTCGACCCATCTCGTCAGCCAAACAGCGCCCGACCCTCGCGCGCTTTTTGCGGAGGTCATGGCCGGGAGACGCCCACACGTTCCTTACACTCTGGACGATATGGCCAACGACGCCGTCGGGCTCATGGACGCCCTCGGCGTGGATCGCGCCCATATCGTCGGCGCTTCGATGGGGGGCATGATCGCGCAATTGGTGGCGATCAACCATCCGGGCCGGACGAAGAGCCTCATCTCGATCATGTCCACCACGGGACGTCGAGATCTGCCGTCGGGGAACCCGGAAACCCTCTCAGTGCTGTTCCGTCCGCCAAACAGTACGAGCCACGACGATCTCGTTGACGCGAGCATTCTTGTGCAAAAGGCGCTGTCCGGTCCGGGCTTTCCGTCAAGCGAAGCGGAGATGCGCGCGAGGGCCGAGCGCCGCACGGATTACGCGGCTTTCGACCTGGACGGCATCGCGCGTC
>DATCEJ010000564.1:0-6549 GCA_036510135.1 Roseiarcus sp.
CAGGCATCATGGGCCAATGGTTCCGCGCGACGGATCGCGCCCGAATGGCGAAATTCGCGCGGGAAAAACTGAACGACCTTGGGCTGATGACGATCCAGAACATCCATCAGCCCGTCGAAACCTTGTCCGGCGGCCAGCGTCAGGGCGTGGCCGTGGCGCGCGCAGCGGCTTTCGCCAAGCGCGTCGTGATCATGGACGAGCCGACCGCCGCGCTCGGCGTCAAGGAATCGCGTCGCGTGCTCGAGCTGATCCTCGACGTGAAGAAACGCGGGCTGCCGATCATCCTGATCTCGCATAACATGCCCCACGTTTTCGAAGTCGCCGACCGTATTCACATCCACCGCCTGGGCCGCCGTTTGACGGTCGTGGACCCGAAGAAGGTGACGATGTCGGACGCGGTCGCGATGATGACGGGCGCCATGACCCCGCCCGTTGAAGCAGAGGCCGCCTGACCCGAGCTTTCGCCTGCAGTCACGCTGGGCGCGCCCGCGCGGGGCTGGTGACGAAACCGCGATTTGCGTAAACGAGCCGCACGCGGTTGAATAGGGCTGCGCCGCCGACGCGGCGCCTTCCAAAAAGGAATCGACGTTTCATGCGCTATCGACCGCTTGGCCGTACGGGCCAATATGTCTCGGAAATCTGCCTTGGGGCGATGACTTTTGACGGCGGCGCCGGATTCTGGCGCGCCATTGGGACGCTCGATCAGGTCGCCTCCACCAAGCTTGTCGCGCGCGCGCTCGAAGCGGGAGTGAATTTCATCGATACGGCCAACGTCTATTCCGAAGGCCAGTCCGAGGTTCAAGTCGGCCGGGCGTTGCGCGATCTTGGCGTCAAGCGCGAGGACGTCATCATCGCGACCAAGGTTCGCGGCCGCATGGGGACGGGACCGAATTCCGTGGGCCTTTCGCGCGGCCACATGATGGATCAGATCGCGGGCAGTCTGAAACGACTTGGGCTCGATCATGTGGATCTCTATCAGATCCACGGATTCGATCCCGTAACGCCGCTCGAGGAGACCATGCGCGCGCTCGACGATTGCGTGAGTCGCGGGCTCGTCAACACGATCGGCTGCTCGAACCTCGCCGCCTGGCAGATCATGAAGGCGCTCGGCATTTCCGACAAAAGCGGGTTCGCACGCTTCGAGACCGTGCAGGCCTACTATTCGATCGCGGGGCGCGAACTCGAGCGCGAGATCGTGCCGGTGGTCGAGGATCAGGGTCTCGGGGTGATGGTGTGGAGCCCGCTCGCCGGCGGGTTCCTCTCGGGTAAATACACGCGAGAGAGGCGCGGCGACAACGATTCGCGCCGCACGGTGTTTGACTTCCCGCCGGTCGACAAGGAACGCGCTTACCACATCATCGACGTCATGGCGCCGATCGCCAAGGCTCACGGCTCCTCGGTGGCGCGCGTCGCGCTCGCCTGGCTCCTGCAGCGCAAAGGCGTGATGAGCGTCATCATCGGCGCCAAGACCATTGAGCAGCTCGATGACAACCTCGCCGCGGCCGAGCTCCAGCTCGCACCCGAAGAGATCACGAAACTCGACGAGGCAAGCGCGCTCAAGCCCGAATATCCGGGCTGGATGCTGGCGCGGCAGGCCGAAGGCCGCGTGCCTGCGGCGAAGAAGGCGTAAGGATCTCCGCCGCCCGCGGCCGGGCGGCCATTTCAACGGGAGGACGCAATTGCGCAAGGTCAAATGGGGTGTGATCGGCGTCGCCAAGATCGCCACCGAAAAGGTCATCCCGGCGATGCAGCGGGGCGAGGTCTCGGAGATCGCGGCGATCGCCTCGCGTGATCTCGGCAAGGCGCAGGCGGCGGCGAAGGAGCTCGGTATTCCACGCGCCTACGGTTCTTACGAGGAGGTGCTTGCCGATCCCGAGATCGAAGCGATCTACAATCCGCTGCCTAATGAGGGGCATGTCCCCTGGACGCTCAAAGCGCTCGCAGCCGGCAAGCACGTTTTGTGCGAGAAGCCGATCGCGCTTGATGTCGAGGAGGCGCGACAGCTTATCGACGCGCGCAACCGTTCCGGCAAACTGGTCGCCGAAGCCTTCATGGTGCGTTATCACCCGCAATGGCGCCGGGCGCGCGAGCTTGCGCGGGACGGAACGATCGGGGAAGCGCGCGCGATCCAGACCTTCTTCACCTACCGGCTGCTCGACCCCGACAATGTGCGCAATCGGCCGCCGGGCGGCGGCGGGATGTACGACATCGGCTGCTACGCCATCCTGACCGCGCGTTTCATTTTCGGCGCCGAGCCGACGCGCGTGGTCGCGACGATCGACTGGGACCCGAAGTTCAAGACCGACCGGCTGGCGAGCGCTCTTCTCGAGTTCCCAGGCGGGCGCCAGCTGACCTTCGCCATCGGCACGCAATCGTCGGCGCACCAGCGCGTGACGATCATGGGCGACCACGGGCGGATCGAGGTCATGATCCCGTTCAACGCCCCGATCGACCGGCCGACCGAGATCGCCATCGACCCCGGCGCCGATCTCCTCGGCGGCGGCCGGCGGGTCGAAAAATTCCCCGTCTGCGACCAGTACACGCTGCAGGGCGACGCCTTCTCGCGCGCGATTCGAGACGGCTCGCCGCTGGAGTTTCCAATCGAGGACGCGATCGCCAACATGGCGGTCATCGACGCCCTGTTCCGCTCCGCCAAGAGCGGCTCGTGGGAGAAGCCGTGAGGCGCCAGACGCGGTGCTGCCGGCCCCGTTTGCCGCCAAATAAATCCAAGGAAATCCAAGGAAATCCAAAGAAAAAAGCTTGTATTTCCTTGGATTCCTTTGGCCGAATCGGGACTTATCAATGGGTTACGACGAATCCAAATAAAAAAATCTTTCCCCCTGTCACACTGTGCCTGAAAAGCCACAAATCGCCTGTCTCGCGTCCGCGACAGCGCCAGCGCCCCGAGGGTTCGATCCAGCGATTGGCCAAATCTATAGCACGGATTCGGATTCCCGTAAAGATATTGCGCAGGCTTTCTGTTTCCCTCCCAGGCGCCGAACTACGATTGCAGCCCTTCGTCACGTCGCCGCAAGAAGTTGCGGCCAAATTCGTCGCATAAAGGAAAGGAAAACGGAAAACGTCCCCCATATCGATATCACTGACTCTTCGCGTTGGCGAACGCAATTAACGTCAGGTCGGAACTGGGAGCACGCATCGTGCTGCCGTCCTAACTCATCTGGCAAGGGCGGCCGGCCGCCCTTGGCTCGTGCGCGGTGACGGGGTCAACGGCCGCGCCCAAACGCTAATTCAATCGAATTATTACCCGTTTTTAAGCGGAAACCTTCCGTTTCGCGAGCTCCGCGCGCACCTTGGGCGCGACGACCGTGCCAAGAAGCTCGATCGAGCGCAGGATCGCCGCCCGCGGCTGGGCGCAAACGGACATCTGCATGAGAGTGCCGGCCGTGACGAAAAACCTCGTGCCGAGCGAGGATTTTGGCAATGGCGCCCGTCCGGCGTTCCAACCATCAGATGGCCGCGGGGGCCGCGGCCCTGATCGAATTGCGCCCCCGACAAGAGCGGCCAGCCGCGCTCGCGCCCGATCCGGCTGATCACCTCGGCGTAAGGACCGAAGAACGCGTCGACCGCGGCTTCGGCGGTGTCGGCGAGGAGCCATGGCCATTGATCCCGACCAGGAGCTTGCCGGGCGCGACGCCCGCGCGGCGGCCCACCTCGCGATACGGCCGGCGGCCATCGCGCGTAAACTTTCGCCGACGCATTTAGTCGTGCCACTCTCACAGTCTTCGGCTAAGAATTTTCTCTAAAGCTTTTTCCAGGGGCTTTGATGTTGGCATTCAGCACAGCGCGTGCGTGGGTTGTGGGCGCCGCAATGGCCGTCGCGGCTATATCAACATCGGCGCGCGCCGATGTGTTGTTTAACAGCCTCGATAGTCAGAACTCGGGAATCGTTGGATCGCCCCTCGCGCCTCTCTTCGATGCGAGCTTTCAGACAGGCGCTTCGGCCGTTCGCCTGACTGACATTGCATTATCGCTGAACTCAATATTTTCCCTTCCGGGTGATACGTTCACTGTATCGATTTCCGGTGGCGTCCCGCTCGCCGATGTCGAGTTTATCCCGGGCCTTGGGCTGAACGTCGGGCCTGGAGGGCCAGCGCTCGCTTCGGTCACGCTCCCGATCTCGGACCTCTCGACGAGTTTGGCCGTCGAGCACTTCAGCGAATTCGACGGGCTCCAGCTTCAGGCCAACACGTTCTATTGGATCGACCTTACGATTTCGGGCCAAAGCGATGCCGATGGCGCGAGCCTCGGTTGGGGCGTGACCGACGACGATTCCGGCCCCGGCGTCGCTGAAGGGTACAACAGCAGCGAGATCACAGACTTCACCTTCTTTCCCAATGCGCCCACGCCTCCGCCAAACAACGGCGGCCCGATTTTTCAAATGGAAGTCAGCGCTGCCGCGGCGCCAGAGCCCTCGACCTGGGCGCTCATGCTGATGGGGCTCGCGGGTCTCGGGCTCGTCGCCCATCGCCGCCGGACCGCCAAACCGGCATAGCGGGCGCTGGAAGCTGAAGCCTCTGGGCGGGGAGCGGGCCGCGCCCAAACGCTAATTCAATCGCATTATTACGCGCTTTTAGGCCGAAACCGTCCGCTTTGCGAGTTCCGCGCGCACTTTGGGCGCGACCACCGTTCCAAGAAGCTCGATCGAGCGCAGGATCGCGGCTTGCGGCTGGTCGCCAACCGACATCTGCATGAGGGTGCGATCGTGGCGAAAGACCTCGTGCTGAGCCAGGATTTTGGCGATGGCCTCGTCCGGCGTGCCGACCATCAGATGGCCGCGGGGGCCGCGGCCCTGATCGAACCCAGCGCGCGACAAAGGGGGCCAGCCGCGCTCGCGGCCGATGCGGCTCATCACCTCGGCGTAGGGCGCAAAGAACGCCTCAAGGGCGGCTTCGGCCGTGTCGGCGAGGAAGCCGTGGCCATTGATCCCCACGAGCAGCTTGTCGGCTGCGACCCCCGCGCGGCGGCCAGCCTCCCGATAAAGCTCGGCCAGCGGCCCATAGCGCGCCGGCTCGCCGCCGATGATCGCAATCGCCAGCGGCAGGCCGAGCGCGCCGGCGCGCGCGATCGATTGCGGGGTGCCGCCGGACGCGATCCAGACCGGCAACGGCTGTTGCAGCGCGCGGGGGTAGACGCCCTGGCTCTTGAGCGGCGCGCGATGCCGGCCTTCCCACGTGACCTGCGGCGCGGCGCGAATCTGAAGCAGGAGATCGAGCTTTTCCGCGAACAGCTCGTCGTAATCGTTGAGGTCAAAGCCGAACAGCGGGAAGGATTCGATGAACGAGCCCCGCCCGGCCATGATCTCGGCGCGACCGCCGGAAATGAGATCGAGGGTCGCGAATTGCTGGTAGACGCGCACCGGATCGTCCGACGACAGCACCGTGACCGCGCTCGTCAAGCGGATGCGCTTCGTTCGCGCTGCGGCTGCCGCGAGCGCCACCGCCGGCGCCGACACGGCGTAATCCGGCCGATGATGCTCGCCGAGCCCGAACACGTCGAGGCCGACGCGATCGGCAAGCTCGATCTGCTCGATGACGTCGGCGAAGGCCTTGTCGACGTCGACCGGCTCGCCGGTCGCGGGATCGCGCCGGGTCTCGACGAAGGTGTAAGCGCCAAACTGCATGAGGGCCTCGATTAGACGCGCTTCCCGGCGCGGGAGCCGCGATGTTAGAGCAGATTGCAATTCCGTCGAACCGCGCTTTGTAGACGCTGTCCGTAGCTCGTCGATAGACGGGCGTCCTTGCGGACGCCCTTTGGACAGCGTCCGCGATCATCGATCGCGGCTACAATTGGCCCGTCGACCCCAGCAATCTGCTAGCGTAGGCAACACCATGAGGGAAAGCGTGACCAAACCTCCGATCAGCCGATTTCCAACACCCGAGCTTCATGATCTGCCGCAGGACATTCGCGCGCGAATCGAAGCCGTGCAGGAAAAGTCGGGCTTCGTGCCCAACGTGTTTCTGGCGCTTGCGCGAAGACCGGACGAGTTCCGCGCCTTCTTCGCCTACCATGACGCCTTGATGGAAAAGCCCGGGACCTTAAGCAAGGCCGAGCGCGAGATGATCGTGGTCGCGACCTCGGGCGCCAACTTCTGCACCTATTGCGTCGTCGCCCACGGCGCGATCCTGCGCATTCGCGCCAAGAATCCGCTGATCGCCGATCAGGTCGCCGTCAATTATCGCAAGGCTGACCTTGCGCCGAGGCACAAGGCTATGCTCGATTTCGCCGTCAAGGTCACCGAGCGCTCGCACGCGATCGACGACAAGGACTACGAGGAACTGAAGAGCCACGGCTTTTCCGACGACGACGCGTGGGACATCGCCGCCATCGCGGCCATGTTCGCCATGTCCAACCGGCTCGCCAACGCGTTCTCGATCAGGGCAAACGATGAATTCTATGCGATGGGGCGAGAGAGTCGGGGCTAAGCCGCTAGCGAGCCGCGCTCACGGCCCACGCCTAAGTTTTCAGATCGCCCGGTAGACCTCCGTCTCGAACGCCTGGAACGCAGGAACGGACTTGACGTCGAAGAAC
>DATCEJ010000565.1:0-2027 GCA_036510135.1 Roseiarcus sp.
AAACTGCTTTCCGAGCGGATTGCAGTCGCGTTGGGCAACGCGCTTGTCGCTCCCGTGATCGCCTACGTCCCTGAAGGCAATTTAAGTCCGCCGTCTGGCCATATGCGTTTCCCCGGAACGATCAGCGTGCCGGAAGCCGCGTTTGAAACGATTCTCGAATATTCGGCCCGGAGCTTCAAGCTGCACGGGTTCAAAGATATCGTCTTCCTGGGCGATCACGGCGGTTACCAGGCGAACGAAAAGACCGTGGCGAACAAACTCAACCGTGAATGGGCCTCTTCGAATGTGCGCGCGCACGCGGTGACGCAATATTACGACGCGGCGCAAATCGATTTCGGCCGGATTCTAAAGGATCAAGGGTTCACGCCCTCGGAGATTGGAACCCATGCGGGGCTGAACGATATTTCGCTGATGCTCGCGCTTGACCCGAGCCTCGTCCGTGAGGATCGGCTTTCAAGCGGGCCGAAGTTTGGGAGCGCTGACGGCGTTTATGGGGACCCGTCCAAGGCAAGCGCAAAACTCGGAATGTTGGGTGTCGATGCGATCGTTTCTCAAACGGTCGCGGCCATAAAGTCCGCCATATCGCGGCGTTAGCGCGAGGCCCTCCAGCAGGCCCGCGACCGCTCAAACAGGCAACACGCAGCGCTTATTTTGGCTGCGGCGCGGGAGCGCCGCCCGAAGTCCCCGGCGGCGGCACGACATTCGAATCATGGGTCTTGGGCGCCGGCTTTTGGATTCCCGGATCAACCTCTTTCGGATGGATGATTCCGTTCGACTGGTTCAACTCCTTGCTGAGGTTCTGAGCCGGCGCTTTGGTCTCATTTGGCGCTGGGCTCGTGGCCTGAGCGAACGCCGCGCCGGCGACAAATGTGACGCCGGCGACAAACAGGCAAAGTCGTGAACCGATGATCCGCATGCCGTCTTGAACGCATCAATGCGCAGACCGTTCCTTAAAGCGCGCGGGGTGGCGAGGTCGCCTTGCGAACCGTGCGGAGGCGTCACCCACATACAGATCGCTCCCGGCTTCCCCTGGATGCTCCATGAAGAAAAATCGACAATTGCTTGCCAAGCCGGCTCGGATCAGGTATTGTTTTTCAGAAACCACGATAAAGCGGCTGCGCTTCTGATGGGCGATGCACGAGACTTCGGCGTAAAAGCGAGCGACTCGCTAATCGCGCCGCAAGCCCTTGAAATCGCTCAAAACGGACTCGCTAATCCGCGCCTGTCGTCGCGGGAAGACGCGCTCAGGAGCCGCGAAAAGTGACGCAAAAGCGCACTTAAGTCTCTGAAATCATTGAGTCGCGTCCATTTGTGCCGTAAGCGCGTAGGTCTTTGCGCCGGCCCTTGCAGGCCCGCTACGCCGCAGCGTCGACTTCGTTCATCTCGCGGCCGCCCGCCCACACCTCGCTGACCTGAAGATCGTCGGTCAGATGCACGAGATCGGCGCGGTGGCCGGGCTTGAGCCGGCCGATCCGGTCGTCGACGCGCAGCAGTCGCGCCGGGGTCAGCGTCGCCATCATCAGCGCGTCGGCGAGCGGGACCTTGAGCACGTTGACGACATAGTCGACGGCGTCGCGCATGGTGATCGCCGCGCCGGCGAGCGTTCCGTCTTCGGCGGTCAGCTTATTGCCGACACGGGTCATCCGCCGCCCCTGCAATTCGAACACGTCCGGGCCGCCCGCGGCGGGCGGCATGGCGTCGGACACGAGCGCGATTCCGCGCGGTCCTTTTGCCGCCAAAGCCACGCGATAAGCGAGGGCATGGGCGTGTTCGCCGTCAGCGATGAGGCCGCAGAGGATGCGCGGATCGGCGAGCGTCGCCCCCACGACGCCGGGCGCGCGCGAGGCGAGTGGACTCATGGCGTTGTAGAGATGGGTGACCGCGCTCGCGCCGGCCCCAAACACCGCCTGCGCCTCCTCCGCACTCGCGTCCGAATGGCCGAGGCTGACGATGATCCCGGCTTTCGCCAGGCGCGCGATGAAATCCATCGGGACTGAGGCGGGCGCGAGCGTCACGACCATAACGCC
>DATCEJ010000566.1:0-4044 GCA_036510135.1 Roseiarcus sp.
AGCTTCAGTCGCTCAACGAGGAACTGAACGCTCTCAACAGCCAATTGCAGGAAACGCTCGATCGGCAACGCACGACCTCGGACGATTTGCAGAACGTCCTTTACAGCACCGACGTCGCGACAATCTTTCTCGACACCCGCTTCAACATCCGCTTCTTCACGCCGGCGACCAAGGCGCTGTTCAACGTGATTCCGGGCGACATCGGACGTCCGCTCACCGATCTGAAATCTCTGGCCGCCGATGAAGCGCTCCTCGACGACGCCCGGAGGGTCCTGAAGAGCCAGACGCCGGTCGAGCGGGAAGTCGAGGGTCAGAGCGGCTACTGGTTCATTCGCCGGATCCTGCCCTATCGCACCAGCAACGAGAAGACCGAGGGCGTCGTCATAACGTTTGAAGACGTGACCGAACGCCGGCGCACGGCCGACGCCCTGACGTCCGCCAAGCGACAAGCGGAACTGGCGACCATCGCCAAATCGCGCTTTCTCGCGGCCGCGAGCCATGACCTGCGGCAACCGCTGCAGACGCTCGCGCTGCTTCAGGGCCTACTGGCCAAGAAGGTCGAAGGCGACAAAGCCCAGAGCCTGGTCAAGCGTATCGACGAAGCGTTGAGCGCGATGACGGGCATGTTGAACACGCTGCTCGACATCAATCAAATCGAAGTGGGCGCCGTTAAGGCCGAAACCGCCGACGTTTCGATGAACGAGCTGTTCGACCGGCTCAGGGACGAACTGACCTACCACGCGCAGGCGACGGGCCTCGTCTTGCGCGTATTGCCCTGCGCTCAATTCGTTCGCAGCGATCCGCGTCTGCTTGAACAGATGGTCCGCAACCTGCTCTCGAACGCCCTGAAATACACCCAGCGCGGCAAGGTGCTGGTCGGGTGTCGCCGCCGCGGCGGAACGCTGCGCATCGAGATCTGGGACACCGGAATCGGCATCCCCACGTCGGAGCTGCAGTCGATCTTCGAGGAATACTATCAACTGGACAACGCCGCTCGCCAGCGCAGCCATGGCCTTGGCCTGGGTCTGTCGATCGTCAAGAGCCTTGGCGATCTTCTTGGTCATCGCATCCGGGTGCGCTCGCTGGAAGGAAGGGGCTCGGTGTTCTCGATTGAGCTCCCAATGTCGCCGAGCGGCGCCGCGTCGGCGGCTGCCCATCGTATGCGCGGCGCCGATGAGGTGTTCGCGCCTATGGCCCCGCGCTCGGGAACGATCCTGATCATCGAGGATGATCCGGAAGTGCGCGAGCACCTCGAGCTCTTCCTGAGGCAAGAGGGCTATGACGCCGCGACGGCGATCGACGGTCCCGCCGCCTTGGAGCTGGCCGCCCGCAGGGCGATCCGACCTGACCTCGTCCTCGCCGATTACAATCTGCCCAACGGCATGAACGGCATCCAAGTTTGTCAAAAATTGCGAGAAGAGCTCAGTCGCCAAATTCCCTTCATCATTCTCACCGGCGACATTTCGACCGAGGCCCTGCGCAACATCGCCCTTCACGATTGCGTTCAGTTTAACAAACCGGTCAAGCTGAGAGAGTTGACGCAGGCGATCGACAAACTCCTGGCCAAGCCGCCCGCCGCGCCCGCGGCGCGCCCGGTTCACCTAACGGAAGAAGCGGATGGTCGCGGGCCCACCACGATCATCGTCGTCGATGACGACGCGCAGATTCGCGACGCCTTACGCGTCGTGCTGGAGGACGACGGCCGCGTCGTCGAAACCTACGTCAGTTGCGAAGCGTTTCTGGAAGCCTACCGACCGGGGACCGACGCATGCCTGTTGATCGACGCCTATCTGCCGGGGATGAGCGGGCTTGAATTGCTGCGCAAACTCCGCAGCGATGGCCATCGCTTGCCTTCAATCATGATCACTGGCAACAGCGACGTGGCGATGGCGGTCGAGGCGATGAAGGCCGGCGCCCTGGATTTCATCGAAAAGCCGATCGGTAGCGACGAACTGATCGCCGGCGTCGAGCGCGCGCTCACCATGTCGCAAGACTCCCACAAGCTGCAGGAATGGCGCGAGGCGGCCGCGACCCACCTGGCCGGTTTGACGCCGCGTCAGCGCGAAGTGATGGAGCGCGTGCTTGCCGGTGAGCCCAGCAAGAACATTGCGGCCGACCTTGGCATCAGCCAACGCACAGTTGAAAACCACCGCGCCTCGATCATGAAGAGAACGGGATCGAAGTCGCTTCCGGCGCTGGCGCGCCTGGCGCTCGTCGCTGCGGGCGGCAACGGCGAGCCAGTAGAAGCGTCCTAAACAGTCGCGGAATTGACGTTCGCGACGTCGGCGCCGCGCGTGAATCACGCAGACGTTGCCACGATGCAGCTGATCACATTGCCATTTTGGCTTTCACCAATTCGTGCCCGATTATGTGCAGCGCCGTCACGCGCTCCTGTCTTCCTCGCTAGTCAGGCTGGTTTCTTGCTCTGCACGCGCGCGACGACCACCGGGACCTTCTCGTCATTGTCGCGGGCCTCATCAGAAGCCGCGGCTGGCGAGCGCCGCGGCGGCATCGGCCGGGGTGTGCAGCGCGCTCGGGATTAGCACCCACTTCGGGTAGTCGCGCCGACCGCCGAGATAGCCTTGGACGACGTCGAATATGTATTTTCCGATGTCGGATTTCAGTTCCACAGACATGTTGCTGTCGCCCGCCAGCATCGCTTTGAAAATATCAGGAACGCCGTCCACGGAGACCATGAGCTGGTCGCGGCCCGGATGCAGTCCGGCTGCATGCATCGCCGCAATGGCGCCAAGAATCATGTTGTCGTTGTGCGACCAAACCGCGCAGATATCCTTCAGCCCGTCAGTGCGGATCAATCCCTCCATCGCCTGCCTGCCGCCGTCGTTAGTGAAGTCTCCACCGACCGAGTGCAGGATGCGCATGTTGGGGAACTGCGAGATCACAGCAAGGAATCCCTTGTGGCGCTGGATCGTCGGCTCTGATCCGACGCTACCTTGTAGTTCCAAGATGCCGCAGGTGCCGAGCGTGGCCTGCGCTAGCCAAGCGCCTGCGAGGCGGCCTTCCAGGTTGAAGTCGGCGGCGATGCGGGCGACGAACAACGACGGATCTGCGTCCACTGCTCGGTCAACGAGGAATACCGGAATGCCCGCGGCGCGGACCGTCTGTAGCGTGTCGGCCCAGCCGCTGACGACGACCGGTGCGAGCACGATGGCGTCGACATGGGCGGCGACGAACCCGAGCACCTGGAGGCGCTGACGCTGCGCGTCGTTGTCCGCGTCAGCGAACAGCAAAATAATGCCGCGGCGGCCGGCTTCGGCCTTCATGTCGCTCGAGAACGCCGTCCGCCAGTCGCTTTCGGTCCCGACTTGGGCGAAGCCAATGGTCACCGCCCAGGCCGCGTCGGCGGCAAACAGGACAGCGAAGATGGTGATGACGGCGAGGCCAATACGGCGCAGGCCGATCCTAGGTCTTTGTCGGTTCATCATCGTTCGACGCTAGCGCGAAAGTCTTAGGAGCTAGCGCAGAAATCTCGGGAATTTGTAGGAAAGCTTTAGGCGATTACCAACACCTCGCAGCTATGCTGACCACCGGAGACAAAGCGGTGGCCGTTCCCCGGCATCGTCTCATTGCCCAACACGCGCCCCAGCGCGGACGCCAAGGCGCCAGATGTTCAATTTCAGATGGGCCAGCCCTCACAAGCCTGTAGCACTGGCCGCGAGCGCGACCGTAGGCGAGCGCGCAGGAAGCGAACGGCTGGTCGTGGCTGTGACGGGGCTCGCCGGCCTCGCAGCGCTGGCGGTCGCGCTGGCGTTCCCGGCCGCCTATCTCATTTCGGCGGCGAATCGGCTGACCGGTGTTCTGGAGGTACAGGCCCAACTTTACGCCGACAGCGTGTCGACCGCCGCAGCAGAGAGCCCCGAACTCTACAATGCGTTGCTCGGCAATGCCGAGATCAACCTCGATGGCTTGGCGATCGCCGCGCCGGACGACCCGTCGATCGATCGCCCAGCGGAGCGGCGGCGGGTGTTCGCAGCCGACGGCCACCGGCTCCTGGAAGTCGCCGCAACGCAAGCGATCGCGTGG